>JAFASB010000495.1 GCA_019244985.1 Acidimicrobiia bacterium
CTTCTGGGTGAGGTCGCCGCGGGCAACAGCAGTGGTGACCTGGGCGATGTTGCGCACCTGGCTCGTCAGGTTCGACGCCAGGAAGTTCACGTTGTCGGTCAGGTCCTTCCACGTGCCGGAGACGCCTTCGACCTGGGCCTGACCACCGAGGCGGCCTTCGGTGCCCACCTCGCGGGCCACTCGGGTGACCTCGTCGGCGAACGACGACAGCGTGTCCGTCATCCGGTTGATGGTCTCGGCCAAGGCCGCGACCTCGCCCTTCGCCTCGACGGTGATCTTCTTGGTGAGGTCACCCGTGGCAACCGCAGTCGCGACCTGGGCGATGTTGCGCACCTGGTCGGTGAGGTTCGACGCCATGAAGTTGACGTTGTCGGTCAGGTCCTTCCAGGTACCGCTGACGCCCTTCACCTCGGCCTGGCCGCCGAGCTTGCCTTCGGTGCCGACCTCGCGAGCGACCCGGGTCACCTCGTCGGCGAACGAGGAGAGCTGGTCGACCATCGTGTTGATCGTGTCCTTCAGCTCGAGGATCTCGCCCTTGACGTCGACGGTGATCTTCTGGCTGAGGTCGCCCTTGGCCACGGCCGTCGTGACCTGGGCGATGTTGCGGACCTGGCCGGTGAGGTTGGAGGCCATGAAGTTCACCGAGTCGGTGAGGTCCTTCCACGTCCCGCTCACGCCCTTCACGCGGGCCTGCCCGCCGAGCTTGCCTTCGGTGCCCACCTCGCGTGCGACCCGGGTGACCTCGTCGGCGAAGCTCGAGAGCTGGTCGACCATCGAGTTCACCGCCGTACCGATGCGGAGGAACTCGCCCTTGACCGGCTGACCTTCGATCTTCAGCGCCATCTTCTGGGAGAGGTCGCCCTCGGCCACCGCTTCGATGACGCGGGCCACCTCGGTGGTCGGGCGGGCGAGGTCGTCGATCAGGGAGTTCACCGAGTCTCGGCTCGTGCCCCAGGCCCCGGGTGCGGTCAGGCTCATGCGTTCGGTCATGCGGCCCTCCCGGCCGATGACGCGCGACACGCGGACGAGCTCCTTGGCCATACGGGCGTTGGTGTCCGCCATCTGGTTGTAGACGGCGGCGATCTCGCCGATCACCGAGCCTCGCCTGGCGGGGAGCCGGACCGAGAAGTCTCCGTCGCGCGCGGCGGTCAGGGCGCGCAGGAGCTCCTGGAGGGCGTGCTCGCTGCGGGCGTCCCCATTCGTCTTCGCCTTGGTGCCGTTTCCATTCCCCTTACCGCCATTCGACGCGGTCTTGGAAACGGCACTCCTGCGGACGGAAGCCGCCTTCGTCGCCATTGGGTCCTCTCGGTCGTTCGGTCCTGCGGTTCGACCCCGATGTTGGAATCAGGATTCCCAGCGTGACACAGCCCGCGGGGTCCGTCAGGAGGGTGTGTCGGCCGCCGTCTGTAATGCCCGGATTTCGGCCGCGGAGAGTGCCCGCCACTCCCCCGGCTTCAAACGCCGGTCGACGAGCGGCCCGATGCGGGTGCGCACCAGCCGCACCACCGGATGGCCGACGGCCTCGCACATACGGCGGACCTGGCGGTTGCGGCCCTCGTGGATGGTGATGCGCAACGCGTTGGGCTCGACCTGCGACACCTTCGCGGGGGCGGTCGGTCCGTCGTCGAGCTCGACGCCGCGCCTGAGCTTTCGGACTGTCGCTGCCGACGGCGTGCCCTCCACCTCGGCCAGGTACTCCTTCTCGACCCCGAACGACGGGTGGGTCAGGCGCTGGGTGAGGTCGCCGTCGTTGGTGAGCAGCAGGAGGCCTTCGGTGTCGGCGTCGAGGCGGCCGACGGAGAACACCCGCGGCTCCCCGGGAACGAGGTCGACGACCGTTGGGCGCCCGTGCGTGTCACTCGCCGTTGTCACGACGCCCGATGGCTTGTTCAGCAGGTAGTACACGAGGTCGGGTGCCGCCGACACAGTGACGCCGTCGACCTCGACGCGCTGAGAGGCGCTGTCCACTCGCTGGCCCAGCGACGCCACCTCACCGTCGACGGTGACCCGCCCGTCCTCGATCAGCTCCTCGCACGCCCGGCGACTCCCGTAGCCGGCGCGGGCGAGGACCTTCTGGAGCCGCTCGCCCTCGGGTTGGGTGCTACTCAGCTTCCGCTCTGAGGCCCTGCTCGAGGGCCTCCATGACTTCGGGGCCGGGAACGAACTCTGCGAGCGGTGGAAGATCCTCGAGGGAGTCGAGGCCCAGGCGCTCGAGGAACAGCCGGCTGGTGCCGTAGAGGACGGCCTGGCCGGGACCCGGGTCCCGCGCCACTTCCTCCACATAGCCGCGCACCTGCAGCGTTCGCATGACGGCGTCGGCGTTGACCCCACGGATCGCCGACACCTGGGCTCGGGAGACCGGCTGCTTGTAGGCCACGATGGCGAGCGTCTCGAGGGCCGCCGCCGACAGACGGGAGGACTGGCCCTCGAGGACGAAGCGCTCGACGTAGGGCGCCAGGTCCGGGTGACTCTGGAAGCGGAACCCGCCGGCGACGCGCACGAGGACGAATCCGCGATCGTCGCTTTCGTAGGCCGCTCCCAGCTCGGCGCAGAGCTCCTCGACCTTGGTGGGGCTGATCTCCAACAGCTGGCCGAGCAGCTGCGGTTCGATCGGCTCCTCGGCGACCATGAGGATGGCCTCGATAGCCCGTTGTTCTTCAGTCGCCATTGTCAGCTCAGTCGTACATGTCGGCGGTCGAGAGGTCTTCGGTGTCGGCGTCGGCGGGGCCCACCCACTGGATCGAGAGCTCGCCGAAGTTGCCGGCCTGGTCGATGTCGACGAGACCTCGCTTGAAGAGCTCGAGCACGGCGAGGAAGCGCACGATCACCTCGAGGCGCTCGCGGTGATGGCCGGTGAGCTCGCGGAACGTCGTGCGCTGCATCTTCGGCAGCTGTCGCGCGAGCTCTTCGAGGGCGTCGCGGACACTCGCCCTGATCGGCGCCACGTGGTCGAGGTCGACCCGGGGCACCGGCTTGGGTGTGAGGGCCTTGACCAGGGCGCGCGCCAGGTCGTCGGGCCTCACCCCGGCGAGGATGTCGGGCGCCAGGTCGATGAAACGGTCCTCGAGCCCGGCGACGCGGGGATGCGATCTGCCGGCGATGCGCGCCAGGCGTTCGAGCTCCGCGGCGGCGTCCTTGAACGTCTTGCACTCGAGCAGGCGGGCCAGCAGCGTGTCGCGCTCGGCGTAGAGCTGGAGCTCCTCGTCGAGATCGAGGTCGTCGCGCCCCGGGAGCAGGCGCTTGGTCTTGAGCTCGATGAGGGTGGCCGCGATCAGCAAGAACTCGGTGGCCATGTCGAGGTCGAGGCGCTCCATGCGCAACAGCTCAGCCAGATACCGGTCGACGATGCGGCTCAGCGAGACCTCGTAGACGTCGACCTGTTCGCTGGTGATGAGGTGGAGCAGGAGGTCGAAGGGGCCCTCGAACACGGGCGTGCTGACCTCGTACGGCACGGGACGAGGCTACCGGGGGGTGCCGGCGGTGACGCGTACCCTTGGCGGATGGCGAGAGTGCTCTCCGGGATCCAGCCGTCGGGCGACGTGCACCTGGGCAACTACGTGGGCGCCCTTCGCAATTGGGTCGACTTCCAGGACGAGCACGACGCGTTCTATTGCGTTGTCGACCTGCACGCCCTGACGCTGCCGTGGGAGCCCGCGCAACTGACAGCAAAGACCCTGCAGACGGCGCAGGTCCTGCTCGCGGCCGGCATCGACCCGGAGCGGGCAACGATTTTCGTTCAGAGCCATGTCCCGGAGCACACCGAGCTCACCTGGATCCTGAACTGCATCGCGACGAACGGCGAGCTGAGTCGCATGGTGCAGTTCAAAGAGAAGACGCGTTCGAAGGCGCAGGACTCAGCGACGGTCGGCCTGTTCGACTATCCCGTGCTGATGGCGGCCGACATCCTCATCTATGACGCCGACCTGGTGCCCGTCGGTGACGACCAGCGCCAGCACCTGGAGCTCACCCGCAACCTGGCCCAGCGCTTCAACAACCGTTTCGGCGAGACCTTCGTCGTCCCCGAGGCAGCCATCCCCAAGGTCGGGGCGAGGATCTACGACCTCCAGGAGCCGACGAACAAGATGTCGAAGTCGGCCGACTCGCCGCGTGGCACGGTAATGGTGTTCGACCCGCCCGAGGTCATCGAGAAGAAGGTGAAACGGGCGGTCACCGACCCCCAGACCAACGTCCGCTTCGACCCCGAACACAAGCCGGGCGTCTCCAAC
>JAFASB010000505.1 GCA_019244985.1 Acidimicrobiia bacterium
TGGGTGCGCGACAACATCGCCGCCTTCGGAGGCGACCCCGGCAACGTCACCGCCTTCGGCGAGTCGGCCGGGGCGATGAGCGTCGGGACGCTCCTGGGCCTGCCCGCGGCCAAGGGCCTGTTCGTAAAGGCCATTCCCGAGTCCGGCGCCGCCCACTCGGCCCGCTCGGTTGAGCAGGCCCAGCGCATCGTCGACGCCTTCCTTCTCGAGCTCGGCGTCGACCCCGGTCCCCTCGCTGTCGACCGCCTGCGCGACATGCCAACCCAGGCCCTGCTCGACGCGCAAGCAAAGATCGTCGAGAAGGGCCTCGACGGGGGACTGGCGTTCACACCGGTCGTCGACGGTGTGGTGCTGCCCGAGTCGCCCATCGAGGCGATCGGCAAGGGCCAGGCGGCCGGCGTCCGGGTGCTGATCGGGACGACGCGCGACGAGTGGCGCCTGTTCACGATGATCGATCCGACGATCGCCAAGCTCGACGATGCAGGCGCGGCGACCCGTGTCGCCGGCATGGTGCGCGACCGAGAGCGCGCCGCCGACGTCGTCGCCCGGTACCGGTCCTCGCGTCCGGACGTCAGCACCGCCGACCTGTGGAGCGACATCGGGACCGACCTGGTCTTCCGCATCCCGGCCGTCCGCCTCGCCGAGCGGCAGTCGGCGCTCGGCAACGACGTCTACATGTACCGCTTCGACTACGCCACGCCGGTCTTCGGCGGCGGGCTCGGCGCCTGCCACGCGCTGGAGATCCCGTTCGTCTTCGAGAGCCTCGACAAGGGCGGCGAAATGTTCGTCGGACCCCTCACCGACGACGTGCGCACACTCGCCCAGCGGATGCACGGGGCCTGGGTGGCGTTCGCTCGCGCCGGCGTGCCCGCGGCGGACGGCCTGCCCGAGTGGCCGACCTACACCGAGAGCCGTCGGGCCACGATGCTGTTCGACTTCGAGCCGCGCGTCGTCGACGACCCGGGGGGCGCGGACCGCGACGTCTGGGACGGGCTCCTGTAACTAGCTGATCCCGATGCCGTCGACGAGGTCGGTGAAGGCCTCGGGCGGCACCGGCCTGCCGATGTAGAAACCCTGGGCGAACTCGCACCCGAGATCGCGCAGGGCGCGCAGTTGCCCCTCGGTCTCCACGCCCTCGGCCACGGTGTGAAGGCCAAGGCCCTGGGCCAGGCGGACGACGGCCTCGACGATCGCACGGCTGTGGCCGTCGCGCTCCATTCCCGAGATGAACGACTGGTCGATCTTGACCACGTCGACCGGGAACTTCTTGAGGTAGGCCAGCGAGCTGTAGCCGGTGCCGAAGTCGTCGATGGCGATGCGCACACCGATGTCCGCCAGCTCCCGCAGCACCCGCCCGACTTCGTCGGTCTCGTCGACGAGGAGGCTCTCGGTGATCTCGAGGCACACCATCCCGGGATCGAGCCCGTTGATATCGAGAGCGGCGTTGACCAGTTTGGGTACGTGGCCGCCCGTGATCTGCCGGGCGGAGAGGTTCACCGACACCCTGACCGTCTTCGACGACCCGCGCGTCCACGCCGCCGCCTCGGCGATGCTCTGGGCCAGTACCCATGTGCCGAGCGGCTCGATGAGTCCGGTCTCCTCGGCGGCCGGGATGAACTCGCCGGGCAGCACGAGGCCGCGGCGCGGGTGGGCCCACCGCACCAGCGCCTCGGCGCCCGTCAGGCTGCCGTCGGCGAGGCGGATCACCGGCTGGTAGTCCATGCGGAACTGGCCGGCGTCGAGCGC
Source organism: Acidimicrobiia bacterium (assembly GCA_019244985.1). Taxonomy (GTDB): domain Bacteria; phylum Actinomycetota; class Acidimicrobiia; order Acidimicrobiales; family AC-14; genus CADDZP01. Next base: position 1,747 of record JAFASB010000505.1, read on the forward strand.
ACGACGCATGTCGAGCTGCTGAGCGAGCCGGTGCTTGGCCTCGGTGCGCATGGTCGCCAGGAAGAACTCGAACCGGGCCCGCCCTCGCGCCTTGGCGCGGTACATGGCGACGTCGGCGTCGCGCAGGAGCTCTTCCGGCGTGCGGTTTCGGTCACACGCGCACGTGATGCCCACGCTGGCGGTCACGCAGATGTCGCCGCCGTCGAGCACGAGGGGCTCCGCGAGCACGTCGGCGATCCGGTCGGCGAGCTCGGCCGCGCTGTCGTAGGTCTGGAGGTTCTCGCAGCAGAGCACGAACTCGTCGCCGCCGAGCCGCGCCACCGTTCCGGCGGGGAGGAGGCGGCGCAGGCGCTCGGCGACGGCGATGAG
>JAFASB010000016.1 GCA_019244985.1 Acidimicrobiia bacterium
TGTCTCGCCGAGGACCGTGGCATGGCCGTCGACCGCACGTACCAGCTGAACTTCGGCGGCAACATGGACTTCAAGAACATGCTCGAGCGTGAACGGCTCCTGTCGAAGAAGATCTCCAAGACCCAGGCCGTCACCAGCCAGCTCGACGAGCCTCTGCCCGCCGACAACGTGCACGTCGGCCCGTCGGACCACGTGCCCTGGCTGGAGGACCGCAAGTGGGCCTACATCCGCATCGAGGGCCGTAACTTCGGCGACGTTCCCCTGAACATCGAGCTGAAGCTCGAGGTCTGGGACTCGCCGAACTCGGCGGGCGTGATCATCGACGCCGTGCGCTGCGCCAAGCTCGCCCTTGACCGTGGCATCGGCGGCCCGCTGCTCGGCCCCTCGGCCTACTTCATGAAGTCGCCGCCGGTGCAATACCCCGACGACCAGGCGCGCGAGATGGTCGAGGACTTCGCCGCCGAGGCGTAACGTTCCGGCCCGTATGGCGGCTGACGTCGCCCGCTACGGGCCCGACATCCCGACCGAGGCCGAGCTCCGGCTCCTCGGCAACCTCGAGGGCAAGCGCGTGCTCGAGCTGGGCGCGGCCGCCCAGGCGTCGGTCGCCTTCGCCAAGCAGGGCGCACATGCGGTCGCCGTCGACACCTCGCCCGAACGCCTCGCGGCCCTGCGCAACCGGGCCGACGATGAAGAGGTCAAGGTCGAGCTCCACGAGAGCGATCTCGCCGACCTGGCGTTTGTGCGGGCCGACAGCATCGACGTCGCCTTCAGCGCCTACGCCTTCGACGCCGTCGACGACCTCAACCGGGTGTTCCGCCAGGTCCACCGCGTCCTGCGCCAGGACTGCCCGCTGGCGTTCTCGGTGTCGCATCCCGCGTACTCGATGATCGACGACGCAGCAGAGGATCCGCTGCTCGTCCGCCGCTCCTACTTCCAGCGCAGCAGCGACGGCGAGGTCCCCCATCGAACGATCGCCGAGCTCTTCACCGGGCTGACGCGCTCGAACTTCCGCGTCGACACCATCCTCGAACCCGGCCCCGCCAACGCCGGCCCCCGCAGCCCCGAGTGGCGAGACACCTTCAAGTTCGTCCCGAGGACCCTGATCATCCGGGCCCGCAAGGAAGGGATCTAAAAGCAACTGCGGCTCTAGGGGAAGGTGCCGACGTCGGGAACTGCTGCACCGTTTCTGGCGGTCGTGGGGGGTCCTATGCGACGCCTAGGACCGCCAGAATGAATCGGCGAAGGCCGGGCGACCGCGCGAGACCCGAGCCACCCTCCCTCCAGAGCCGCAGTTGCAGTTGTCAGCCGTTTTGCCGAGCGGCCCACCACTCGTCGAGGCGCCTGAAGGCCTCTTCCTCGCCGAGCGGGCCTTCTTCGATTCGCAGTTCCAGCAGGAAGCGGAGGGCTTCGCCGACTTCGGGGCCGGGCGGGAGGCCGAGGTGGTCCATGACCCGGCGCCCGTCGAGGTCGGGGCGCAGGGCGTCGAGCTCCTCCTTGTCGCGGAGCTCGACGATGCGCGCCTCGAGGGCGTCCATGCGGTCCGACAGCATCTTGGCCTTGGCCTTGTTGCGGGTGGTGCAGTCGGCCCGGGTGAGCGCGTTCAGCTGCTCGAGCAGCGGGCCCGCATCGCGCGCGTACCGGCGAACGGCGCTGTCGGTCCAGTCCTCGCTGTAGCCGTGGAACCGGAGGTGCAGCTCGACGAGGCGGCGCACGGCGACGATGTCGTCGTGGGAGTAGCGCAGGGCGCGCATGCGCTCCTCGGTCATCCTCGCCCCGACGACCTCGTGGTGGTGGAACGACACACCCTCGGGCCCGATCGAACGGGTCTTGGGCTTGCCGACGTCGTGGAACAACGCGGCCAGGCGCAGCAGACGGTCGGTGTGCACGGTGCGCTCGATGACGGCGATGGTGTGGGCGAGGACGTCCTTGTGGCGATGGATCGGGTCCTGCTCCAACCCGAGCGCAGGCAGCTCGGGCAGGAACTCGTCGGCCGCGCCGGTCTCGACGAGGAACCACAACCCCTTCCCGGGCTTGGGCACCACGAGCAGCTTGTCGAGCTCGTCGCGGATGCGCTCGGCGGAGACGATCTCCAAGCGGTCCCGCAGCGCCCGGACTGCGTCGACCAGCGCCGGCTCCGGCACCAGCTCATAACCGGCGATGAACCGCGCGGCGCGCAGCATCCGCAACGGGTCGTCGGAGAACGACGCCTCTGCCGAAAGTGGGGTCCGCAGCCGATGGGCTGCCAGGTCGTCGGCGCCACCGAACGGATCGATGAGCCTGGCGTCCGGCAACGACAGCGCCATGGCGTTCACCGTGAAGTCGCGACGCGCCAGATCTTCCTCGACCGCATCGGCGAACACGACATCGGGCTTGCGTGAGTCGGGGCTGTACGCCTCGCCGCGATGGGTCGTGACCTCGTAGCGGTGGCCGCCCTTGATGAAGCCGATGGTCCCGAAGCGCTCGCCTTGCGTCCACACCGAGTCGGCCCAGTCTTCGACGAGCGCGAGCGTGTCCTGAGGACGCGCGTCGGTGGTGAAGTCGAGATCCTGATAGAGCGGCCGCGCGAGCACAGCGTCACGCACGACCCCGCCGACCAGATAGAGCTTGAACCCGGCCGCGTCGAAGCGCTCGGCCAGGGGCCGGACACTTTCCAACAGCGGCTTCAAACGCTCCGGGATCACCCCCAGAGCGTAAGTGACCCTCTAAGAGACGGAGAGACCCGCCTGCTGGAGAGCGATGCGGAAGTCGTGGGGGTGCGAGGCGACGCTC
>JAFASB010000019.1 GCA_019244985.1 Acidimicrobiia bacterium
CGCAATATGCACACCAGCAGCGGGTTGCTCGACGCCATCGAGAAGTCCACGGTCTCCCTCGAGGACGCCGGCAACGCCACCCTCGACTTCATCAAGGAGCACGTGCCCGAGCCGGGAACGGTGCCACTCGCCGGCAACTCGATCGGCACCGACCGACGGTTCCTCGCCACCCACCTGCCCGACATCGAGCGCTACCTCCACTACCGGTCGGTCGACGTGTCGACGATCAAGGAGTTGAGCAGGCGCTGGTATCCCGACGCGCTGGCAAACGCACCCGAGAAAGCGGGCGGCCACCGCGCCCTCGACGACATCCGCGAGAGCGTCGAGGAGTTGAAGTACTACCGGTCGGCGGTGTTCGTGCCTGGCGGGACGAGCACCCAGAGCTCACCCTCGAGCGACCGGTAGCGAAGGGGCGACTCCAGCCGCTCGACCTCGCCGTCGAGCGCCACTTCGACGACGGTCCGGCCTTCCAGGTCGATGTCGACAGCTGCGGTGGTCATCCGCTCGAGGAGCTGCGAGCGCGAGAGGCGTCCGAACAGCAGGGCGAGCAGCAGCCGCACGCGCGCCATCGGCTTGTCGGCGAGCGCGATCCGGACGTCGAGGCAGTTGCCGTCGATGGACTCGCGGTCGGCGAGGTCGATCAAGCCGTCGCCGTACTTGCCGTTACCGACGAACACCATCCACGCCGTGTGACGCTGGTCGTCGACGACGACGTCGAAGCGCTGCCCTCGGCGGCGCACCTGCTCCCAGACAGCGACGACATTGGCGATGCCCTTGGGAAGCCTTTTCTCGTGCGCCTCTCGCCGGATGACGATCTCGGGGTACACGCCGATGCTGGAGTTGTTGACGAAGCGGTGCCCGTTGACGTCGCCGACGTCGACACGCACTCGATCCCCCGACGCGGCAGCGACGGCGGCGTCAATGTCGTCCACGCCGACGTCCTTTGCGAAGTGGTTCCTCGTTCCTGCGGGAATCGGGAGCAACGGCACGTCGGTGCCCGACAGCAGCTCGGCGACGGACCTGATCGTTCCGTCACCACCCGCCACGCCGACGAAGTCCACGCCCCGCTTCAGGGCATCGGCCGCTGCTTCGCTGACGTCGCCGTCGCACTCGACGACGTCGTGACCGGGAAAACGCTCACGCAGCTCGTCGACCGCCAGGTCATCGGGCCCTGCGGCCGGATTCATGAGGATGACGCCGCCCATCGGCGTGACATTAGGGTGCCGAACCCGTGACGGTCTTCGGTGTCCACGCCGGTCTGCAGAACACAACCATGCAGGACCTCGTCGACGTGTGGCACCACGCCGAGTCGCTGGGCTTCGGATGGATCTCGGTATGGGACCACTTCTACGCCGCCGACTCGTCGGGACGCGCCGAGTGCTTCGAGGCCGTCGCCGCGCACGCCGCGCTGGCGTGTGAGACGACGAACGTCACCTGCGGATGCCTCGTGTACTCCGTCGGCTACCGGCCCCCCGCCGTGCTCGCCAACGCCATCGCCACCATCGACCATCTCTCGGGCGGCCGGGCCGCGCTGGGCCTCGGCGCCGGCTGGCACCAGGCGGAGTACGACGCCTACGGGATCCCGTTCCCGTCGGCTGGTGTGCGCCTCGCCCAGCTCGACGAGGGCGCCCAGTGCTGTCGGGGACTGCTGCGCGACGAGTCGACCACGTTCGAGGGCACCTACTTCCAGCTCCGTGACGCCAAGTGCGAGCCCCGCCCGGTCCAGGCCGCGCTGCCGATCTGGATCGGAGGCGGCGGCGAGCGCAAGACCCTTCGCACGGTCGCCAAGTGGGCAGACGGGTGGAACGTGCCGTTCGTGTCGCCCGACGAGTTCGCCCGCAAGCGCCAAGTGCTCCTCCAGCACTGCGAGGACGTCGGTCGAGACCCGGCCGAGATCCGCTGCGCAGTGAACGTGGCGTTGGCCTGGAAAGACGAGGACCTCGTCGAGCAGTTCGATGGCCTGGCCGAGTTCTTCCGCGGCGCGGCGCTGACCGGCAGCGACGAGGAGGCGCGCGACAAGGTCGGCCGCTACCTCGAGGGCGGCGCCGACCAGGTCAACATCGCCCTCCGCGCCCCGTGGCAGCCCGACGGCCTCGAGCGTGCGGCCACGACCCTCGGAGTGAAGGAGCAGGGGAAGGTCTGATCATGAGCGACCGCACACTTACCGTCAACACGGCCGACGGGCCCATGGAGGTCTACGAGTCGGCGCCTGATCAAGGCGGCGCCCGCGCCAAGGGCGGCGTGATCGTCGTGCAGGAGGCCTTCGGCGTCAACGAGCACATCGAGTCGGTCGCCGACCGCCTCGCGGAGCGCGGCTACCACGCGGTGGCACCCCACTTCTTCCACCGGGCGGGCGGCGGCACCGTTCCCTACGGCAACTTCGAGAAGGTCATCGAGAAGTACCAGGGTCTCTCCGACGACGGGATCCTGATGGACGTCGACGCCGCTCGCTCGGTGCTCCACGATGCCGGTTGGTCGGACGCCAGCATCGGCATCGTCGGCTTCTGCTTCGGCGGACGGGTCAGCTTCCTCGTCGCAGCTCGCAGGGCGATCGGCGCGGCCGTCGGGTACTACGGCGGCGGGATCGTGACGGGGCGGTTCCCGCAGTTTCCGACGCTCGTCGGCGAGACCAAGACCATGCAGACGCCGTGGCTGGGCTTCTTCGGCGACGAGGACCAATCGATCCCGATCGACGACGTCGAGCAGCTGCGCAGGGCCCTGGAGGACGCTCCGGTCGACACCGAGATCGTCCGCTACGGCGACGCCGGCCACGGCTTCAACCGCGATGTCAGCCCCGATGCCTACGTGCCCGGCGCCGCGGCGG
>JAFASB010000066.1 GCA_019244985.1 Acidimicrobiia bacterium
AGCTGGAGGCCGCGATCCGCCGCGGCATCGACATCGACCGCATCCACAACGCCACCCGCGTCGACCGTTGGTTCCTCGATCAGATCGGCCTGATCGTCGAGGAGCGTGCCGAGTTGTCGTCGGTCGGCCTCGGGGGGATGACGCGACGGCGTTGGAAGCGGGCCAAGCAGCTCGGGTTCTCCGACGCCCAGCTGGCGTGGCTGTGGCGCGTGCCCGAGGACGACGTCCGCTCCGCGCGCACGGCAGCCGACGTGTTGCCGACGTACAAGACCGTCGACACCTGCGGCGCCGAATTCGAGGCCCGGACTCCGTATCACTACTCGGCCTGGGAGGACGAGGACGAGGTGGAGCGCGGTGAGCGGCCCACGGTCGTCATCCTCGGCTCGGGCCCCAACCGCATCGGCCAGGGCATCGAGTTCGACTACTGCTGCGTGCACGCCAGCTTTGCCCTCCGGGACGCCGGCTACGACACGGTCATGGACAACTCCAACCCCGAGACCGTCTCCACCGACTACGACACGAGCGACCGTCTCTACTTCGAGCCGCTCACGCACGAGGACGTGCTGAACGTCATCGATGCCGAGCAGCCGGTGGCGGTGATCGTCAGCCTCGGCGGGCAGACGCCGCTGAAGCTCGCCGCGCGCCTGCCCCGTGAGCTCGTCGCGGGCACCAGTCCCGAGTCCATCGACCTCGCCGAGGACCGGGAGCGCTGGAACGCACTCTGCGCCCGCCTCGAAATTCCCCAGCCCGCAGGCGGCACGGCGGTGACCGTCGACGAAGCGCTCGCCATCGTCGACCGCATCGGCTACCCGGCGCTCGTGCGCCCGTCCTACGTGCTCGGCGGACGGGCCATGGAGATCGTCTATGACGACGAGGGCCTGCGCCGGGCCATGGCCGAGCTGGCCGGCTTCGGCTCGCTCGGCAAGGAGGGTGGGCTCTCGGCCGAGCGGCCGGTGCTCGTCGACCGCTTCCTCGAGGACGCCGTCGAGGTCGACGTCGATGCCATCCGCGACGCCACCGGCGAGGTCGTCATCGGCGGCGTGATGGAACACGTCGAAGAGGCGGGCGTGCACTCGGGCGACAGCGCGTGCGTGATCCCGCCGCCGACGTTGCCGGCCTCGGTGATCGACGTCCTCGAGGGCTACACCCGGGACATCGCCGACGCCCTTGACGTCCGAGGGCTCATCAACGTGCAGTACGCGGTGAAGGCCGGACAGGTCTTCGTGATCGAGGCCAACCCCCGGGCCAGCCGCACGGTGCCGTTCGTGGCCAAGGCCACCGGGGTCCCGTTGGCCAAGGTCGCTGCCAGGGTGATGGTCGGCGCCACGCTCGCCGAGCTGCGCACCGAGGGCATCCTGCGCCCGCCGGTCGAGGGCGGCCACGTGTCGGTGAAGGAAGCGGTGCTGCCGTTCAACAAGTTTCCCGACGTCGACACGGTGCTGGGCCCGGAGATGCGCGCCACCGGCGAGGTCATGGGGGTCGACAAGAGCTTCGGACTGGCCTTCGCCAAGAGCCAGATGGCGGCAGGCGATCGGCTGCCCGATCGCGGCACAGTGCTGTTCTCGCTGGCCGACCGCGACAAGCCCGACGGCATCGTCGCGGCCCGGCGCTTTGCCGAGCTGGGATTCTCGATCGTCGCCACGCCCGGGACGGCCGCCGCCTTCCAGGCCGCCGGCGTTCCGGTCGAGAGCACGATCGTGAAGCTGGGTGAGGCAGTGGGTACCGACGCCGTCGAGCTGCTCTCGAGCGGCAAGGTCGAGTTGGTCGTCAACACGCCACGCGGCCGTGGTCCGCGCGCTGATGGCATGTACATCCGCACCGCCGCCAACGTCCACAACGTCCCGTGCCTGACGACCACCGCCGCTGCCCTGGCGGCGGCCGCGGGCATCGCCGACTGGACGACCCATGGTCTGTCCGTGCGGTCGCTCCAGGAATTCCACGAAGGAGACCAGCTACGGCTCAAGCTGTAGAGCTTTCGCACTCGCAAGCGGAGCTTGCTCGGCGAGCTAATCGTGCTTCGGGCTCACGGCGGAGCCGCTCGCCCTCCGCCGCTTCTTCTTTGTCGGCATCCGGAGCGGGCGCCTTCGGCGCCGAGGACGGCCGCCGACGATGGTGGCAACGGTGACACCGGCGGTCGACATGTCCACGCAGGTCGGCACGGTGACGCTGTCCAATCCGGTGATGACGGCGTCGGGCACCGTGGGGCACGGCACCGAGGTGGGGGAGTACGTCGATCTGACGGCGCTCGGCGCCGTCGTGGTCAAGTCGCTGTCGGCGGAACCGTGGGCCGGCAACCCACCGCCGCGCCTGCACGAGGTGCCGGCCGGGATGCTGAACAGCGTCGGTCTGCAGAACCCGGGCGTCGAGGCGTGGATCGAGCACGACCTGCCGGCGCTCGAGGCGAGCGGCGCGCGCGTCGTCGCCAGCATCTGGGGATTCACCGTGGAGGGGTACAGCAAGGCGGCGTCGATGCTGTCGCCGGTGGCGGAGCGGTTGCTCGCCGTCGAGGTGAACCTCAGCTGTCCGAACATCGAGGCTCGCAGGGACATGTTCGCTCACTCCCCGGCGGCCACGGCCGAGGTCGTCGACGCGAGTGCGGCCTGCGGGCGACCCCGGTGGGCCAAGCTCAGTCCCAACGTCACCGACATCACCGAGATCGCCGCGAGCGCCGTCGAGGCGGGCGCCGAGGCCCTCACCCTCGTCAACACCCTCATGGGCATGGCGATCGACGTCGAGAGCCGCAGGCCTCGCCTGGGCGCGGGCGGGGGTGGCCTGTCAGGTGCGGCCATCAGACCTGTGGCGGTGCGCGCCGTCTACGACTGCCGCCGAGCCCTCCCCGACGCTCCCATCGTCGGCGTCGGCGGCGTGCGGAGCGGGGAGGACGCCGTCGAGCTCCTCATGGCCGGAGCCGACGCCGTGCAGGTCGGCACCGCTACCTTCTTCGATCCGCGGGCGCCGCTGCGAGTGGTGCAAGGCCTCGAGCGTTGGTGCCGGCGCCACGGGGTGACCCATGTCCGCGACCTGCGAGGAGCAGCTCATGGCTAAGACCAACGGCGAGAGTGATCTGCGTGACCGCTTGGCGGTCGCCCTCGACGTCGACGATCTCGTCGCCGCCCTGCGGATCGCACGCGACGTGCGCCCGTGGTTCGGTGTGGCCAAGGTCGGTCTCGAGCTGTTCATCGCCTCGGGCCCCGAATCACTCGGTGCCCTGCAACAGCTCGGCTACAAGGTGTTTCTCGACCTGAAGCTCGACGACATCCCGACGACGGTCGAGCGGGCGGCGCGCATCGCGGGGTCGCTCGGTGTCAGCTATCTCACGCTCCACGCGCGCGGCGGCGTCAGCAACCTGCGGGCCGGCGTCAACGGCCTGCTCGACGGCGCCCACAAAGCCGGACTCCCGCAGCCGGTCGCCCTTGGCGTCACCGTGCTCACGAGCGACGACAGCGCGCCCGAGCACATCCTGCCCCAGCGCGTGCAGTTCGCGGTCGAAGCCGGATGCGGCGGCATCGTGTGCGCGGCCAGCGACGTGACAAAGGCCAAGGAACTGGCGCCGAACCTCATCGCCGTCGTTCCCGGCATCAGGCCCGAGGGAGCCGACGCCGGCGATCAGCGGCGTGCCGCGACACCCCAGGCCGCCCTCGACGCGGGCGCCGATCTGCTGGTCGTCGGGCGGCCTGTGACGAGGGCCGACGACCGGGTGGCCGCCGCCGCCGCTCTCGTCGAGTCGATGACCGCCTGAGGCGGTGACGTCACCGGTTGACGCGCCAGGACGGCGAAGTAAGGTCGAAGGCCATGCCTCTCCCTCCCTCGCTCTCCCCGGATCAGCGCCAGGCCGCGTTGGAGAAGGCGGCCGCCGCGCGCCGCCGCCGCGCTGAGCTCCGGGAGAAGTTGAAGATGGGGACGACGACGCTCAAGGAGCTGCTCGAAGAAGCAGATCGCGATGAGGTCGTCGGCAAGATGAAGGTCGTGACGCTGCTCGAGTCTCTGCCCGGCGTCGGCAAGGTGCGGGCTCGAAGGCTCATGGAGGAGATCGGAATCAGCGAGAGCCGGCGCGTGCGCGGCCTCGGGGGCCAACAGCGTGAGGCCCTGTTGAAGACCTTCGCCCAGTCCTGAAGCCGCACATCTTCGTCATCTTCGGTCCCGGCGGGGCCGGTAAGGGCACGCTCGAACGCGCCCTGCTCGAGCGCGTCCCCGACCTGTGGCTGAGCCGGTCCTGGACCACGCGCAAGCAACGCCCCGGGGAGGCCGACGACGCCTACACGTTCGTCGACCGCGAGGAGTTCGAGCAGCGTGCACGCGAGGGCGGTTTCGTCGAGTGGGTGGAAATCATCCCTGGTCAGCTCTCGGGGACTCCGACGCCTGAGCCGCCGCCGGGGCACGACGTCCTCATCGAGGTCGACGTGCGCGGGGCGAAGATGCTGCGAGACCGCTACCCGGACGCGGTCGTGATCATGGTTCTGGCGCCGTCGGTGGACGACTCCGAGGCGCGGATGCGCCGACGCGGGGACTCCGAGGAGCTCATCCGCACCCGCCGGGAGATGGCGGCGAAGGAGGAGGCCGAAGGGCGTCAAATCGCTGATCACGTGGTCGTCAACGACGATCTGGAGCGAGCCGTAGAGCAGCTCGCTGGTATCGTGGACGCACGCCGTTCCCAGGAGAATTGATGGCCCAGCCCGCCGCGCAACGAGTCACGATGATGTACCCGCCGATCGAGGACCTCCTCGAAAAGGTGGACTCGAAGTTCACGCTGGTGAGCCTCTCGGCCAAGCGGGGTCGGCAGATCAACTCGTACTTCAGCCAGCTCGGCGAGGGCCTCGGCGCCATCGTTCCGCCGCAGGTCGCCTCCGTCTCGCGCAAGCCACTCTCGATCGCTCTCGAGGAGATCGCCGCCGACAAGATCACCTACGGGCGCCCCGAGAACACCGAGGAAGAGTCCGAGCAGTAGGGGTCAGGGAGTAGGGGCCCACATGGGCGGCCTGCAAGGACGCCGAGTCGTCCTGGGGGTGAGCGGCGGGATCGCGGCCTACAAAGCCGTGGAGATCTGCCGTCGCCTGATCGACGCCGGTGCTCACGTGATGCCGGTCATGACCGAGGGCGCGACGCGCTTCGTCGGACCGCCGACGCTCTCGGCCCTCGCGTCCGAACCTGTGCGTACGTCGCTCTGGGAATCGCCTGAGCCCATTCCCCACACGCGTCTGGGGCAGACCGCCGACGTCGTCGTCGTCGCTCCGGCGACGGCGCGCGTCATCGGTTGTTACGCCAACGGCATCTCCGACGACCTGCTCACTGCGACGCTGCTCGCAACGCGCGCGCCGGTCGTGGTGTGCCCGGCCATGCACACCGAGATGTGGGAGCAGCCGGCGGTGCAGCTCAACCTCGACCTGTTGCGCGCCCGGGGCGTGACTGTCGTCGACCCCGGCGTGGGCCGCCTTGCGGGAGGTGACGTCGGCACCGGCCGCATGGCTGAACCTGCCGACATCCTCCGCGCTGTCGCAGGCGCGCTCGGTCCCCAGGACCTCGACGGGCTGACGGTGCTGGTGACGGCCGGGGGGACGCGCGAGCCGATCGATCCGGTGCGCTTCGTGGGTAACCGCTCGTCGGGCAAGCAGGGTCACGCGTTGGCGGCCGAAGCGTCGGCTCGCGGCGCGCATGTCGTGCTCGTCACGACCGCCAATCGGCCGGTGCCGGGCGACGTCGAGACGGTGCTCGTCGAGACTGCCGCCGAGATGGAAGAGGCGGTTCTGAGCCGCGGTGCGGCGGCCGATGTCGTCCTGATGGCGGCAGCCGTCGCCGACTTCCGGCCCAAGGCGGCCGCGCCGGAGAAGATCAAGAAGGGCGACGGTGTTCCCGAGATCGTCCTCGAGCCCACCACCGACATCCTCGCCGAGCTCGGGCGTCGTCGACGCGCCGGCCAGACCCTCGTAGGATTCGCGGCGGAGACGGGCGACGTCCGGGAGTACGCGTCGTCCAAGCTGCGGGCGAAGGGTCTCGACCTGGTCGTGGCGAACGATGTCTCGGCGCCCGACGCCGGCTTCGAGCACGACACGAACAGAGTGCTCGTACTCGGCGCCGACGGCTTCGAGATCGAAGGATCACTGATGGACAAGCGAGCGGTAGCGAGGCTGGTACTCGACGCCGTGATCGACCGGCGTAGGTCGGAGGGGGAAGAAGAAACGTGAGTAGCTGGACGTTTACGTCCGAGTCGGTGACGGAGGGCCATCCCGACAAGATGGCCGACCAGATCTCCGATGCCGTTCTCGACGCCATCATGGCCGAGGACCCGGTCGGCCGGGTGGCGTGTGAGACCCTGCTCACGACCGGCCTGGTCGTCGTGGCCGGCGAGATCTCCACGAAGGCCTACGTCGACATACCCCACCTCGTTCGGGAGACCGTCTGTGGCATCGGCTACGACCGGGAGTCCTACGGCTTCGACGGCAACACGTGCGGCGTCGTCACCGCGATCGACGAGCAGTCGCCCGACATCGCTCAGGGCGTCGACACCGCGTTCGAGGTGCGGGCGGGCACGAGCGGCGAGGACATCCTCAACGCCCAGGGTGCCGGGGACCAGGGGATGATGTTCGGCTACGCGGTTGACGAGACCGACGACCTCATGCCGCTGCCGATCTGGCTGGCCCACCGCCTCGCCCACCGGCTGGCAGAGGTCCGCCGAGCCAGCGTGCTTCCGTACCTCCGGCCCGATGGCAAGACGCAGGTGACCTTCGAGTACCAGGACGGCGAGCCCGTCCGGCTCAAGACGGTGCTGATCTCGACGCAGCATGCGCCGGGGCTCGACATCGACACCCTGCTCAAGCCCGATCTGGCCGAGCACGTCATCCACCCGCTGATCCCGCCCCGGTTCGCCGACGACAAGTTCGACCTGCTGGTGAATCCGACGGGGACGTTCGAGCTCGGCGGCCCGCACGCCGACACTGGACTCACCGGTCGCAAGATCATCGTCGACACCTATGGCGGCGCCGCGCGCCACGGCGGCGGCGCCTTCTCAGGGAAGGATCCGAGCAAGGTCGATCGCTCGGCGGCCTATGCCGCCCGCTGGGTCGCCAAGCACGTCGTCGCCTCGGGCGCTGCTCGCCGCTGCGAGATCCAGGTCGCCTACGCGATCGGCGTGGCCCGGCCCGTGTCGGTGATGGTGGAGACGTTCGGTACCGAGACTGTCGACCCCGCCAAGATCAGCTCTGCTGTGCAGGAGGTGTTCGACCTGCGGCCTGCGGCGATCATTCGCGATCTCGACCTGCGCAAGCCGATCTACAAGCGCACGGCGGCCTACGGCCACTTCGGGCGCTCCGAGAAGGAGTTCTCCTGGGAGCGCACCACCAAGCTGGACGACATCAAGCACGCCCTCGGGCTCTGACCACACGCCCGTGATCGCCCGCGTCCTGCCGGATGTGGGTGCGATCCACCGGGTCTTCGACTACCTCGTGCCGCCGGAGTTGGAGCGAGACGTCGCGGTCGGGACGATGGTGCGCGTCACGCTCCAGGGTCGCCGGGTCGGGGGCTGGGTCGTGGCGGTCGCCGACGAGCCTGAGACCGACCGAGCCTTACAACCGATCGCCAAGGTGCGGGGCATGGGACCGCCGCCTGCGCTCGTCGACCTCACCTCCTGGGCCGCGTGGCGTTGGGCCGGGCCACGCGCCAGCTTTCTCGGCACGGCGTCGCCGCCAACCGCCGTTCGAGGGTTGCCGCCGGCCCCGGCCCGGACGCCGCAGCCGACCGCGCCCGTCGCCGACGATCTGGCCAAGGAGGCGCTCGCCGGAGGGCGGAGGGTGCTGCGGCTGCCGCCCGCCCGTGATCCCTTCCCCGTGGTCTTCGAGGCGGCGCGCCTCGGGCCTGCGCTCGTCCTCGCGCCGTCGGTCGCGCAGGCCGCACACCTGGCGATGCGACTCCGTCGAAATGGTTTTGCCGTCGCACAACACCCCCGCGACTGGGCGTCCGCCGCGGCTGGGGGATCGACGGTCGTCGGTGCCCGAGCCGCGGCGTGGGCGCCGCTTGCCGAGCCGGCCGCCGTCGTGGTCCTCGACGAGCACGATGAGGGCTATCAGGAGGAGCGGGCGCCGACGTGGCACGCCCGCGATGTCGTGATCGAGCGCGCTCGGCGCGCCGGCGCTCCCTGCGCATTGGTCTCGCCGTGCCCGTCGCTCGAGAGTCTCGCGACAGCGCCTCTGGTGGCGCCGTCGCGTTCAGAGGAACGCGCGGGCTGGCCCGTGGTCGAGGTCGTCGACCGCCGCAAGGAACCCCCCGGGCTGGGTCTGTTCTCCGAGCGCGTCGTCACCCTCGCCCGCGAGGGCGGACGGCTGATCGCAGTGCTGAACCGCAAGGGCCGCGCCCGGCTGCTGGCGTGCGTCTCGTGCGGAGAGCTCGGCCGGTGTGAGGTTTGTGAAAGCGCCGTCGAGCAGACCGACGCCGGGACGTTGCGGTGCCGGCGCTGCGGCGCCGAGCGGCCGTCGGTGTGCCTGGCGTGCGGCGCCACTCGCTTCCGGGTGTTGCGCGCCGGTGTCAGCAAGGCCCGCGAAGATCTTGAGCGGCTCGCCGGCCGCGCGGTCGCCGAGGTGAGTGCGGAGTCAACCGACGCGGTGGGCGACGCGCCCGTGCTCGTCGGCACCGAGGCCGTGTTGCACCGCGCCGACCGGGCTGACGCGGTCGCCTTTCTCGACTTCGATCAGGAGCTGCTGGCCCCGCGCTATCGCGCCGGCGAACAGGCTCTCGGTCTGCTGGCCCGCGCCGCCAGGCTCGTCGGCGGACGGCGCGACGGGGGCCGCCTCGTCGTGCAGACGCGCATGCCGACCCACGAGGTGATCGACGTTGTCGTGCACGCCGACCCCAGTCGGTTCGCGCTCGTCGAGTCGGCCCGTCGGGCCGCCCTCCGGCTGCCCCCTGAGTCGGCGATCGCCGAGATCTCGGGTGAGGCGGCCTCGCCGTTCGTCGCCGCCCTCGGGAATGACGGGGTCAGCCTCACCGGTCCGTCGGCCGCGGGCCGGTGGCTGGCCCGCGCCGAGGACCATCGACGCCTCTGCGACGGCTTGGCGTCGACGCCGCGGCCACCGGGACGGCTCCGCGTCGCAGTCGACCCGTTGCGCCTTTAAGGTGCGCGCCCGTGGCCAAGCGGTTGGTGCTCATTCGGCACGGTGAGACTGAGTGGTCGCGCGACGGGCGCCATACCGGCCGCACGGACGTGCCGCTGACCAAAGAAGGTGAAAAACGCGCGCGGTTCCTGGCGCAGCGGCTGCGGCGCCTCGGTGTCGAGCCGCTCCGCGTCCTGTCGAGCCCGCGCCAGCGCGCCATCGACACAGCGCGCCTCGCAGGCTTTGAGATGCCCGAGGTCACGCACCTGCTCGTCGAGGTCGACTACGGCGAGTACGAGGGACGCACGTCCGCCGACATCCGTGCTGAGCAGCCCGATTGGGATCTCTTTGCGGATGGCACTCCCGGCGGCGAGACTCTCGACGACGCGGCGGCGCGCTGCACGCGCCTGTTCGATGACATCCGGCCCGAGGACGGCGGGGGCGACGTGCTCCTGTTCGCCCACGGGCACATCCTGCGCATCCTCGCCGTGACTTATCTCGGGATGACCCCCGACAACGCCCGCTCTCTCGGGCTCGACCCCGTCGGCGTGTCGATCCTCGGCCACGAGCACTGGTGGCGGGCAGTACGCCTCTGGAATTCCGTAACCTGACGCGGTGGCAACGTTCTCCATCCGCACGTTCGGCGACCCGGTGTTGAAGACGCCGACGACCGACATCACCGAGTTCGACGACGCACTCGTGCGTCTCGTCGAGGCGATGATCCAGACGATGTACGACGCGCCCGGCGTCGGCCTGGCGGCGCCCCAGGTCGGGGTGCAGAAGCGTCTGTTCGTCTACGACATCGGCGAGGGGCCCGGCGTTGTCATCAACCCCGTGCTCAGCGACTTCCGGGGAGATTGGACCTACCACGAAGGCTGCCTCTCGGTGCCCGAGCTGTGGTGGGACATCACCAGGGCGAAGCAGGTTCGCCTCACAGGGATCGACCTCGACGGCAACGAGCTCGACATCGAGGCCGACGAGCTGCTGGCCCGTGTTTTCCAGCACGAGGTGGACCACCTCGACGGCGTGCTGCTCCTCGAGCGCGTAAGCAGCGACGAGCGCAAGGAGGCCATGCGCACGCTGCGCCAGCGCGCCCTCGGCCTCCCTGGGGATAGAGCAGAGGCGCCGCGCTGAGGCTCGCCTTCCTCGGGACGCCGAACGTGGCCGTCCCGCCGTTGCGGGCCCTCGTCGGCGACGGCCACGAGGTGCGCCTCGTCGTGACGCGCGCCGACAAGCGACGTGGGCGTGGCGGGGCGATGATGCCGAGCCCGGTGAAGGCCGCTGCCCAGGAGCTTGGCCTCGCTGTCACCGACCAGGTCGACGACGTCATCGACGCCGGAGCCGACCTTGGAGTCGTCGTGGCCTTCGGACGGCTCATCAAGCCGCACGTGCTGGCCGCGTTGCCGATGGTGAACGTGCACTTCTCGCTGCTGCCCCGCTGGCGGGGCGCGGCACCTCTGGAGCGAGCCATCCTCGCTGGCGACGCCGAGACCGGTGTCTGCCTGATGCAGCTCGAGGAGGGTCTCGACACGGGGCCGGTGTACGCCTGCGAAAGGGTGTCGATCGGACCGGAGGAGACGGCGGACGAGCTGCGCGCACGACTGGTCGGCGCCGGAACCGAGCTGCTCGTAGAGGCCCTGCGAACGGGCCTCGGCACACCTGCACCGCAGGAGGGTGAGCCGACCTACGCAGAGAAGATCGACCCGGCCGAGCATCACATCGACTGGTCCCGGCCCGCAGTCGAGGTGCACCGCGTGATCCGCATCGGCGGCGCATGGACGACGTTCCGGGGCAAGCGACTCAAGGTGCTACGAGCGACGCTGTCGTCGAACGGCCTCGAGCCGGGCGCCGTCGACGGGCTGCGCGTCGGCGCCGCCGACGGCGCCGTCGAGCTCGTCGAGGTGCAGCCCGAAGGCAAGGCGCCGATGCCGGCGGCCGACTGGCGCAACGGCGCCCGCCCAAGGAGCGACGAACGCCTGGGCGCGTGAAGCTCGACCCCTCGAGGCAGCTGGCGCTCGACGCCCTGGTCCGGGTCGACGAGGAGAACGCTTTCGCCAACCTGCTGCTGCCCTCGATGCTTCGGCGCTCGCAGCTCCAGGAGCGTGACCGCGGGTTCGCGACAGAGGTGGTGTACGGCACGATCCGCATGCGTCGGGCGTGCGACTGGCTGGTCGACCGCTTCGTGAATCGCGAGCTCGACGTGCGAACGAGGAACCTGCTGCGCATGGGCGCCTACCAGCTGAAGTTCATGGGCACGCCCGGGTACGCCGTCGTCTCGACTTCGGTGGAGCTGGGCGGCCGGGCCCGCAAGCTCGTCGAGGCCGTGCTGCGCCGTGTGGCAGACCACGAGCCGGAGTGGCCGGACGACGCCACGCGCCTCAGCTACCCGGACTGGATCCTCGAACGCCTGGTCGCAGATCTGGGCCACGACGACGCCATCCCCGCCCTCGAGACGATGAACCGCGCGCCGAGCGTCCACGCCCGCCCCGACGGCTACGTGCAGGACCCGGCGTCGCAGTGGACCGCCGCGTACGTCGGCGCCGCGCCGGGGGAGCGGATCGCCGACCTGTGTGCCGCCCCGGGAGGCAAGGCGACGCTCATGGCCGAGGGCGGCGCGTTCGTCGCCGCCGGCGATGTGCGTGCCAACCGGGCCACGCTCGTGCGTGACAACGCCCGCCGCGTCGGCGCCGCGGGGGTGGCGGCGTTCGTGGGAGACGCCCGGCGTCCGCCGCTGCGCGTCGCCGACCGCGTCCTCGTGGATGCCCCGTGCTCGGGCCTCGGTGTCCTGCGCCGTCGACCCGACGCTCGCTGGCGCGTCAACCCCGCGGCCGTCGACAACCTGGTGAGCCTGCAACGAAAGCTGCTCGTGGCGGCCGCCGACCTGGTTCGGCCCGGCGGGCGCCTGGTCTACAGCGTGTGCACGCTCACCGAAGCTGAGACGCTCGCCATCGACGAGTGGCTCGCCGACGGCCGCCCCGACCTCGTCGCCGAGCCGCCGCCCGGCGAGGCATGGCGCCCCTACGGTCGCGGGGGTCGACTTCTGCCGCAGGATGCCGACACCGACGGCATGTACGTCCTCGGGCTCCGGCGCAAGGGGGGATAACCGTCTGTACGATCGATGGCGTGTCCCGGATTGCGCCCTCGATCTTGTCGGCCGACTTCGCGTGCCTGGGCGACGCGGTCGCCGGAATCGCTCCGGAAGCCGACCTGCTGCACGTCGACGTGATGGACGGCCATTTCGTGCCGAACCTCACGATCGGCCCACCCGTGGTCAAGTCGCTCCGACGGCGGACCGATCTCTACTTCGACTGCCACCTCATGGTCGACAATCCCGGTGACTTCCTCGAAGACTTCGCCGCCGCTGGCGCCAACGGGTGCACAGTGCACGCCGAGCTCGACGACGTGTCGAGCCTGTTCGGCGAGATGCGCCGCCTCGGCCTCGACGTCGGGCTGGCCGTGAATCCCGAGACGCCGCTCGAAGCCGCCCTGCCCCACCTCGCCCACATCGATCTCCTGCTCCTGATGACGGTGCATCCGGGCTTCGGCGGCCAGGAGTTCATCGCGGAGGTGATGGACAAGGTCAAGGTCGCCCGCCACGAGATCGACCGCGGCGAGGTCCAGGTCGCCCTGCAGGTCGACGGCGGCATCAGCGAGAAGACGGCGCCCATCGCCGCCGCCGCGGGCGCCGACACCTTCGTCGCCGGCAGCGCCATCTTCCATGCCGACGACCCCCTCGATGCGGCCCGCCGCATCCGAAAGTCCATTGCCTGAACGCATCCTCGTCGTTGACGACGACCGCGACATCTGCCGGTCGATCGAAGTCGTGCTGCGCCTCGAAGGCTACGACGTGCGCATCGCCAACGAGGGCGAGGAGGCGATCGAGAAAGCAACGAGGGTCCAGCCCGACCTGGTCCTGCTCGACATGATGATGCCCGGCATTGACGGCTACGAGGTGACCAAGCGTCTCCGTCACGACCCTCGTACGGCGACGGCGTCGATCATCATGCTGACGGCTCGGTCGCTTCCGGCCGACAAGGTGTTGGGCCTCACCGCCGGCTGCGACGACTACATCGTCAAGCCCTTCGACCCGTCCGAGCTCGTCGCCCGGGTTCAGTCGGCGCTGCGGCGGTCCCGTCAGATGCGCGAGGTCTCACCGCTCACCGGGCTTCCCGGCAACTTCCAGATCGCGGCCGAGCTCGAGCGGCTGGTTGCCGAGGAGTCGACCGACTTCGCAGTGCTGTACGCCGACCTCGATGACTTCAAGGCCTTCAACGACCACTACGGGTTCATGCGCGGCGACGAAGCGATCCGGGCAACAGGCCGGCTCCTCACCGACGCCCTGGCCCGCCACCGCACCTCTCCGAGCTTCGCCGGTCACATCGGCGGCGACGATTTCGTGCTGGTGACGGCGGCGGTCCGAGCGGAGACGATCGCCCAGG
>JAFASB010000132.1 GCA_019244985.1 Acidimicrobiia bacterium
AACCGTCAGGGACAGGTCGTCTACGAACACGAGACGAAGACGGCGCCCGTCCTTCCGCCTGCCGAGGCCGGCGTCGTCAACGCTGCACTCGAAGGCGTCGTCAACGACGGCACCGGAACGGCCGCGGGCATCGGCAGGCCCCTGGCCGGCAAGACGGGGACGACCGAGAACCACGCGGACGCGTGGTTCATCGGCTACGTCCCACAGATGGCGACCGCCGTGTGGGTCGGGTATCCCGACTCGCTGGTGCCGATGACCGATGTCCACGGCATCGCGGTGGCCGGCGGGACATACCCGGCGCGGATCTTCGCCGGGTACATGAAGCCGGCGCTGGCCCAAGCCCAGGTCGAGAACATCTACACGGCTTCACCGGATGACCTTTCGCTCCACAACTTCGGCGACGCGCCGCCGACGGCGCCGACGTCGTCGTCCTCCACCTCGTCGACGTCGCCACCGCCGTCGCTGCCGCCCGCCAACATCCAGGATCCCGGTTCGGGCACGCAGCCGCAGCAGCAGCCGAACGACACGCAGCCGCAGTACCAGCGGCCGCAGCAACCGCCGCCCACCTACGGCCCGGCGACAACGACGACCACCCAGGCTCGGCAGAAGCAGTCGGCGAGCAGCCAGACCACACTGGGGCCGTGAGCGAGGAGACGTGTCCGGGCTGCGACACGCCGATCGACCACAACCGGGTCCGCGAGCAGGGGAACGTCGAACGCTTCAGCTGCCTGACGTGCGGCCTCCAACTTGTCCGCCGACCAGGCGACTGTTGGGAGTCGATCCGGGGCTAGCCGATTCCCGGGCTTGCGGTCAGACTTCGCTTGGCGATCGCTACAGCCAGCCGGGCGTACGCGCCGCCAGCTTGATCCAGCTGCGAAGCTGCAATCGTTGCTCGTCGTCCAAGCCGGTCAACTTGATGTAGCGAGTTCTGTCCGTCGTTCCGAGCGGCGGAGGACTTGGGAAGTCGGCTCCTCCGAAAAACAGCACGTTCACGGAAACAGCGTACGGGGCGAGTTCGATGATCCAACCAACGTTGGGCAGCCCGTAGAACGCGCGGTTTCGTTGGAGCGCAAGGTCGAGATGTTGCACCGTTCCCCGGATGAGTTCGTCGAGCTGCATCACCAGCGGTTGCAGGTCTGGCATCTGCCGGCGACACCACTCAGCGATCGCGTCCGGATCGGCCGAAGGCACGGGTGGTGTCCTCCCGGCCAGACCCTTGATGGTCTTCGGCATTGGGGTCCTCTCCGAAGGGGTCCCATGTGATACCACGATCGCCGATCGAGCGCTCGCTCGTCACACCGAGGTAGCGAAGTGCCGGTCGATCGTGCGGTTGAACTGCTCGTCAGCCGCCGTAGTTCATGCGGGTGTCTTCCATGCGGAGGACCTCAGTGTCCTCGGGCTTCTGGAAGGCGGCGTCGACGATCTCGCCGAGGAAGAGCGTGTGGCCACCGACTTCGACGGCCTGGCGCACTTCGCAATCGAGGTAGGCGAGGGCCTGGTCGAGGATGGGCGCACCCGTTCGCCCGTCGTGGAACGGGAAGCCGTTGAGCGTCTTCGCGTCGGCGTCGACCTCGACGGGCTTGGTGAACTTGCGGACGATCGCCCGGTCCTCCCGATCCACGATGTTCAACGAGAACACTCCGGCCTGACTGATGAGCTTGTGCGTGAGCGCCTCGTGCTCGACGCTGACCCCCAGCAGCTTCGGATCGAAGCCGACCTGGGTTGCCCAGTTGCACGTCATGCCGTTGCGGCGGTCACCGGCGCGGGCGCCGAGAACGTACAGCCCGCTCGGCATCGTCCACAGCACTCGCCGCCGCAGCCGGTCGTACTCCTCTGGGTCGACGCCCTCGGGGATGGGGCCCACGGGACCCTCTTTGACCGGCATACCAGCGCGCAACCTAACGGCTACGAGCGCCCTCTCTCACGGTGCTGGTGTCGAGCTCGACCACGCACGCGCGTAGAGGCGCGCGGCACTTTCCGCTATCGCCGGTCCATGGCGTGGGCCAGCTCGGCGGTCTGCACGAGGCCTTCTTCGCCCCGCTCGGCGGCTGCGGCTACGAATGTCTCTATGCGCTCGTGGTGGTTGAAGCGGAACGTGTCGCAACGGTTCTCATACTGGATCACGTCCATGCCGTGGTGTGCACAGCCGCCCATGCCTCAGCGGCGCCCTCGAGCGATAGATGCCGGCGTGACACCTGCGGATCACGGATCTCGAGGCCTTCACATTCGCGGCCGACCACCAGCGTCTCGCGGATCGACAGTCGCACGGGCGCCTGCCCTCCCTGCCGGACCTCGACCACCGGGTCGGGAGCGTCCATCAGCCGACGGCGAGGCCGCCTTTGGTCTCGGACCAGGTCTTGCCTGTCTCGACGTCGATGTCGTGGGGCAGGCCGAGGATGCGCTCGGCGATGATGTTGCGCAGCACCTGGCTGGTGCCGCCGCCGACGGTCAGCGCCGGACTGAAGAGGAATCCCGTCACCCACTCCTCCCACTCTGGGTCCATGCTTTCCTTGGCGAGCATCCCCTTGGCACCGAGCATGTCCTTGGCCAGGCCGAACACCCGTTGACCGTGCGGGTCGCTGAGCGCCTTGCGCAGCGACGCGTCCGGGCCGGGCTTCTTGTTGACCGCCGCCGAGATCTGGCGCAGATGGTGGTAGCGGAGGATCTCGCCCTCAACGAAGGCGTCGACGAGCCGTTGGCGGAGCACCGGGTGGTCGACACCGCCGTTCTTCTTCACCAGGTCGACCAGGTCGCTGACCGTCGGGCCGTTGCCCCAGATCAGCCCGCCCTTCGAGAGCGAGACGCGCTCGTTGGCGAGGGTCAGCTTCGCCATCCCCCACCCGAGGTTCTCCTCGCCGATCAGGTTGGCGGTCGGCACACGCACGTCGGTGAAGAACACCTCGCAGAACAGGTCGCCGCGCTCGCCGCCCTGCATGTTCTTGATCGGGCGCACCTCCACGCCCTCGG
Source organism: Acidimicrobiia bacterium (assembly GCA_019244985.1). GTDB lineage: Bacteria > Actinomycetota > Acidimicrobiia > Acidimicrobiales > AC-14 > CADDZP01. The sequence goes on from JAFASB010000132.1 coordinate 2,968, forward strand.
CGTGCATGTCGATGATGAAGTACGAGATGCCGCGGTGCTTCGCCACGTCGGTCTCGGTGCGGGCGGTGAGGATGCCGTACTTGGCGATCTCGGCCAACGACGTCCAGATCTTCTGGCCGTTGACGATGTAGACGTCGCCGTCGCGCAACGCACGGGTGCTGAGGTTGGCGAGATCGCTGCCGGCGCCCGGCTCACTGAACAGCTGACACCAGATGTCCTCGCCGGCGAGCATCGGCGGGAGGTACCGCTTCTTCTGCTCGTCATTGCCGTGGAGCAGGATCACCGGTCCGCAGTGACCGATGCCGATGGGGTTGATCGGCCGGCGCACACCTGCCCGCCGGAGCTCGTCGTCGATGATCAGCTGCAGCTCGGGTTCGGCGTCCATACCCCACGGCTCCGGCCAGTGGGGCACGACGTACCCGGCCTCGGAAAGGACCCGGCCGCTGGGGCTCGGGTGCTCCTCCAGCCAGCGCCGCACCTCGACGCGCCGGGGATCGTCTTCGGGCGGAAGATCGACATCCATCTGCCTTGCTTACTCCTAACCCTCGGCGGACAGCTCGGCCATCTGGGAGAACAGGTCGACGAACGACGGCGGGCGGTCAGGATCGAGCTCCTGGTAGACCGCGGCGATGTTGACGACGAGGCGCTCGCCGTCGCCCCACTGCCGGTACTCCCTGCGCATGTCTCTGGCCGCGTCGATCGGTGACATGCCTGCGTCGAACCGGCTCCTCGCCTCACGCTCGAGCCACAGCAGGTACTCGCGCTCGTCGTTGACCGCGGTCTTGTCGACGACCGGGCCGTGACCGGGCACGACCGTGTCGACGTCCATGGCCAGGACGCGGTCGAGAGCGGCAATCCAGTTGGCGACGGGGCCGGTCCACACGATGGGGTGGCCGCCGACGAACAGGATGTCGCCGGTGAAGACGACCCGCTTGTCCGGGACGTGGACGAGGATGTCGCCCCTCGTGTGCGCAGGACCGACCTCGATCAGGCGGACGTCGGTGCCGTCTACCGAGAGTGTGAGCTCGCCCTCGAATGTCTCGTCGGGCTTGCGGAGGTTGATCCCCTCGAAGTCGAACGGCCCGAAGATGCGAGCGAGAAACTCCCCCAGGACACCCATGCTCGGAGCGTCCTTGACCAGGGCGGCGAGTGTCTCCGGCGGCGGGGCGCCGATCTCGTCCGCGCACTCCTTGGAAGCCACGATGCGGGCGTCGCCGACGAGCTCGTTGCCCCAGCAGTGGTCGCCGTTGGCGTGGGTGTTGACGACCGTGTCGATGCGGTCGGTGATGCGGGCGAACTGGTCGAGCATCTCGCGGGTGAGCTTCAGGTCGAACAGCGTGTCGACGAGCAGCGACTGGCCGTCGCCGACGACGAGGCCCGCGTTGCTCCAGCCCCACGACCCGTCGGGCTGCAGGTAGGCGAACACGCCTTCGGCCACTTCGTGAACACCGCGCTCATACGGCCGCCCGCCCGTCATCGGCCCGCGACCCCTTCCGCCTCGGCGGCGAGTGCCAGGTCCTTGGCGGTGATGCCGCCCTCGCTGTGGGTGCTCAGTGCCACGCGCACGCGGTTGTAGCGCACGTCGAGGTCGGGATGGTGGTCGGCCTTCTCGGCCTTGAAGGCCAGGCGCACCACGAAGGCGATGGCGTCGCCGAACCCATCGAACTTGTACTCCTTGACGATGGCGTCGCGCTCGCGCTCCCAACCGGCGAGCGTCGCCAGGCCCTTCTGGACATCGTCGTCTGTCAGCGTCGCCATCGCGCCCTCCTAGAAAGAGTCAGCCTCGCCCAGAATCTCGTCGAGCTTCAGAATCCCGTCGGTCTCCACGATGCCGACGAACCGCCCACTGGCATCGACGACAGGGAGGACGTCGACGTCGGCCGCCTGCATCGCCTCGACCGCCCGCCGGAGCGTCCAGTCGGGCCCGCCGGCGGGCAGATCGGTACGGGCGATGGCCGAGACCGACTCGGTCTCCCAGTGGTCTTCGTCGACCTTGTCGAGCTCATCGAGGCGAGCCATACCGAGATACCGGTGGCCATCATCGACGACAGGTACCGACTTCTGGCGGTTGGCGATGAGGTGGAGCGCGAAGAACTCGCGCACGGTCGTATCGGGCGGCACGGTCATCACATCGGCCTGCAGGGCCGCAGAGATCGGCAGTGTGAACCGGCGCTCGAGATGGCCGCCGCGCGCCGCCACCTGGTACGGCGACACCGACGAGCGCCCCATCGCCAATTGCGCGACGGCCGCGGCGATGAGTCCGGGGACGACGAACGCCGGTCGCCCGGTGGTCTCGGCGACGAAGACGAGCGCGGCGAGCGGCACTCGATAGCCGGCGCCCAGGAAGGCGGCGATGCCGATGACGGGGAACAGTGAGCTGTCGGCGGCGCCGAACAGCCCGCCCACGGCTCGGCCGACGAGGACACCCTGGATCACCAGCGGGATGAACAGTCCGCCGGCGCCACCGCCGCCGACGGTCGCAGTCGTCGCCAGGGCCCGCAGGAAGAACATCGCCACGATCAGCCCGAGCCCGTGTTTGGGGTCGATCGCCCAGGTGACAGTCCGGTAGCCGGGCCCGAGCGTGAGGCCCTCGTGGGCGATGGCCTTCGAGGCCGCGTAGAGACCGACGAGAGCGGCGCCGGCAACGACGACACGGACCACCGGGTTCACCCGCGCCGCGATCCGCTTCGCCTGTGTGAGCAGGATGGCGAAGCCTCGTGCACCGACGCCGCACACGAGACCGAGGACCGCGGCGCCGCCGAGGTCGCGCAGGTCGAACGGCGGCGCGCCTCGCACCGGCAGCAGCGGCGTCGTGCCGTTGAAGGCGACGAACACGATGTAGCTCACGGCCGCCGCCGTCAGCGCCGGGAGCAGCATGCGCCGGGCCACGTCGTCCTGGAACGGGACCTCGATGGCGAACACGACCCCGGTCGCCGGCGCCTTGAAGATGGCGGCGACGCCGGCGGCTGCACCGGCCACGAGCAGGAGCTTGGCGTCGTCGCGCGTGAAGAACCGGCTCATGCGCCGCTGGATCGCCGAACCGATGGCGGCGCCGATGTAGATCGACGGGCCCTCGTATCCCATGGCGCCGCCGAGCCCGAGCGTCGCGATGCTGGCGGCGATCTTGCCCAGCACCGGCCGCTCGTCCAGGCGGCGGTCGCGGTCGTGGTAGTTGCGGATGTACTCGTCGGCCGTCGCGGGCGTGGCACCGCCGGCAAAAAACCGGAGCGCCAGCGCGGCGAGGACCAGCCCGACCAGCGGCGCCAGCGCCTTGAACCAGTCGGACTGCCGGAGCAAGCGATTGAACATCACGTCGCTCACCAGCCAGTCGAACAAGGCCACCGCGCCACCGGTGACGGCGCCGGTGACCGCAGAGAGCACGAGCACCTGCTGGGGCCGGCGCCCGATCCGCAACAGCTGCCGGAATCGGTCGCGGGACGGGGCCATCACCGCATTCTTCCTGCTCAGGGCCCCCAGGGAGTATTTCGCTCTGCTAATTTGTTGTGCTAACTGATGAAGATCTCAGACGCACTTCTCGGCGAGGCCGAGCTCGCCGCACGCCTGCGGCTCTCGGTGACCCGCCTGGCCCGGCGGCTGCGCCAACAGGCAGCGGCCGAATCCGAGGTCTCCCCCTCTCAGCTGTCCACGCTGGCGAGCGTCGACCGCCTCGGCCCCATCACCCTCGGCGACCTGGCTGCCGTAGAGCGGGTGCAGCCGCCCACCATGACGCGCATCGTCGCCGCTCTCGACGAGGCGGGCCTGGTCCGTCGGGAGGTCGACCAGAACGACCGGCGTATCGCCCGGGTGCAGACGACGGTCGCGGGCCGCAAGTTCCTCGAGCGCTCGCGGGGCCGCAAGGAGGCATATCTCGCCGCTCGCATCCGCACCCTCGACGCCGACGACCGCGCCATCCTGGCCCGGGCCGCCGTCATCCTCGAGAAGATCCTCGAAGGTGAGGGCCAGTGACGCGCGTCCGCCTCGCCGGCCAGCGCACGTTCCACTCCCTGCGGGTCCGAAACTACCGGCTTTTCTTCTTCTCTCAGCTGATCTCGCTGAGCGGTACGTGGATGCAGACCACGGCCCAGAGCTGGCTGGTGCTCAACCTCACGGGGAAGTCCGGGGCCGGCTTCGCCCTCGGGCTGATGATGGCCCTCCAGTTCCTTCCCATGCTCCTGTTCGGGGTCTGGGGTGGGGTGATCGCCGACCGCCTCGACAAGCGCAAGACACTCGTCTGGACCCAGAGCGCGGCGGCCGTGCTCGCCGTCGCCCTGTGGCTGATCGTCCTCACCGGGGCGATCCAGCTTTGGATGATCTACGTCCTGGCGTTCCTGCTCGGCGTCGTCACCGTCTTCGACAACCCTGCCCGCCAGGCGTTCGTCATCGAGATGGTCGGTCCCGACGATGTCACCAACGCCGTCGGCCTGAACAGCGCGGTGTTCAACGGTGCCCGCCTCGTCGGCCCCGCCATCGCCGGCGTGCTCATTCACGCCATCGGCATCTCACCGTCGTTCTTGCTGAACGCCCTGTCGTTCATCCCTGTCGTCGCCGCTCTGATGGCGATGCGGACCCGGGAACTGCACCAGCGCACACCGCTCGTCCGCCAGAAGGGTCAGATCCGAGAAGGCCTGCGGTACGCGTGGTCGTCGCCGGTGCTGCGGCCGACCCTCCTGCTCGTCACCGTCGTCGCCACCTTCGGGTTCAACTTCATCATCGTGCTCCCGCTGCTCGCCAAGTACGAGTTCCACGGCGGCGCCGGGCTCTACGGCACGCTCTTCGCGGTGATGGCCGGCGGGTCGCTGATCGGCGCCCTTTTCGCCGCCGGGCGGGCGCGTCCCAATCAACGGACGCTGGTCGGATCGGCAGTGGCGTTCTCCCTGCTCGCCATCGTCGTGGCGATGGCGCCCAACGTGATCGCGGCGATGGTCGCGCTCGTCCCGATGGGTGCGTTCTCGATGGTGTTCATCGCCACCGCGAACTCCACGCTCCAGCTGGAGACGCGCCACGAGATGCGCGGGCGGGTGATGGCGCTGTACGCGCTCGTCTTCCTCGGCAGCACGCCGATCGGCGGTCCCATCATCGGCTGGATCTCCCAGCAGTGGGGCGCGCGCGCCGGACTGTTCGTCGGCGGTGTTCTGAGCCTGGTGGCCGCCGTCTGGGCGGCGTGGGGGCTGCACCGGCAGCGGGCCGCGGAAGCGACGCCCGAGGTGGTCGAGCTTCCCATCCCGGACGATGTGATGTTGGAGGAAGCAACCGCCTGAGCGTGGGCATACTGGCGCCATGTCTGTGGCATCGATGGTCGAAGAGATCCTCGGCACTGACCTGCCGGTTGCCTTCGAGGCATATGACGGGAGCCGGTGCGGCCCGGCGGACGCACCGGCCACGATCGTGCTCCGCTCCCCCGTCGCCCTGCAGCGAATCCTGACGGCACCGGGAGAGCTGGGCTTCGGGCGGGCGTACGTGGCGGGCGACCTCGACGTCGAGGGCGACATCTGGGCCGCCCTATCGCTTCGTGATCGCATGCCGTCGGTCAGCCTCGCGCCACGACAGTGGCTGACGATGCTCCGTCTGGTCGGAGCGGCGGGACTGCGGAGGCCGACGCCGCCCCCTGAGGAGATCCACCTGCACGGACGCCGCCACAGCAAGAGCAGGGACGCGGCGGCCATCTCCCACCACTACGACGTCTCCAACGATTTCTACGCCCTGGTGCTCGGGTCGACGATGACCTACTCGTGTGCCGTGTGGGCCCACCCCGCGGTGACCCTCGACGAGGCCCAGGAAGCCAAGTACGAGCTGATCTCCCGAAAGCTCGACCTCCAGCCGGGCATGCGCCTGCTCGACATCGGCTGCGGCTGGGGCGGCATGGTCATGCACGCGGCGCGCCACCACGGCGTGACTGCAGTCGGCGTCACTCTGTCGCAGAAGCAGGCAGAGCTGGCCGAGAAGCGCATCGCAGAGGCCGGCCTCGGCGATGTCGTCGAGATCCGCGTCCAGGACTACCGCGACGTCGACGACGGGCCCTACGACGCCATCAGCAGCATCGGCATGTTCGAACACGTCGGCCTGTCGCAGGTTCAGGAGTACTTCGACCGCGTCCACACACTCCTGCGGCCCCACGGCCGCTTCCTGAACCACGCCATCGGCCGCCCGCCGTTTGACCGGCCCAGGTTCGCCCGCACTGGCTTCATCGACCGCTACGTCTTCCCCGACGGCGAGCTCCACGAGGTCGGCACGATCGTCTCTGCCATCCAAGAGGCCGGGTTCGAAGTTCGCCACCTGGAGAATCTCCGGGAGCACTACGCCCTCACCTTGCGGGCGTGGGTCGCCAACCTCGAAGCCGACTGGGACGAGGCGGTGCGCCTCGCCGGCCTCGCCAAGGCCCGCATCTGGCGGCTCTACATGGCGGGCTCCGCCGTCAACTTCGAGGTCGGCAGCACCCAGATCCACCAGGTGCTGGCGACGCGCTCGGAGGACGGTGTCAGCGGGATGCCGCTGCGCCCGACGTTCCAGTAGCGCAGTCTCCTAGCAGTTGCGCGGCGGCCCGCGCTCACCGCTCAGCGGACCCGGAAGCCCGACTCTCCCTGCGGGTTCTCGTCGGTGACCTCGACGCGTTCCACGTGGGCGCGGCGCGGGCCCTGCCGCATCCAGGAGACCATGCGGTCGACGGCGTCGGCGTCGCCTTCGAAGACGGCCTCTAGGGCTCCGTCGTTGCGGTTGCGGACCGAGCCCGAGACGCCAGCCGAGGACGCCACTCGCAGGCAGCTGTCGCGGAAGAACACCCCCTGCACGCGCCCGTAGGCGACGACCCGCCGTCGCACAGCCATCCCGGTCGACCCTACGCTCGCCGTCTCATGGAGGTGCTGTCCGCCCGGGTCATCCTTCGCCCCGTCGACCTCGAACGCTCCTTGCACTTCTACGGCCAGACGCTGGGCCTGAAGATCTACCGGGAGTACGGCAGTGGCAAGGGCCGCGGCGTCGTGTTCTTCATCGGCGGCGGTTACCTCGAGCTCACCGGCAACGGCCCGGCCGTGGACTTCGAGAAGCTCTCGCTGTGGCTGCAGGTGCCCGACCTCGACGCGGTCCACACTCGTCTGGCGGCGGCCGGCGTCGACATCGTCGACCCGCCCCAACGCAAGCCGTGGGGCCTCCTCGAGATGTGGATCCACGACCCCGACGGCCTGTCGATCGTCGTCGTCGAGGTCCCCGAGGACCACCCCCTCCGCCGCCGCGCCTGATCGTTACCGGTCGGGCGGGGGCCAGTCGGGGTCGAGCTGGCGGAGAAACTGGGCGCAGCGTTCGGCTTCGTCGCTCTCGCCGATCGCCTCTGCGGTACGGCGGAGGCCATCGAGGGAGCGCAGGAAGCCGCGGTTGGACTCATGGCGCCAGCGGACGTAGCCCGATCCTCGCCACCCCGATTGGCGGAGCCGGTCAAGGCCCCGGTGGTACCCCACTCGGTAATAGGCGTAGGCCTCGACGTCGTCGCGGCCGAGGTCGCCCAGCTGCGACCACGCCTCCAGCGAGCGCGGCCACCTGCGCGCGACGGCGGCGACCGCATCTCGACTCTTGGCCTCCCGGAGCGCAGCGCGCACTTCCTCGGGCTCGGGTTCGAGCACGGTCTCAGGTGGACCCTGGCTGAACGACACGTCCGACATCAGCGCCTCCCGACGGAGCGGGCGTACACCGGCCACGGGTACTCGGCCATCGCCGCCCACTGCTCCTGGTTTATCTCCTGCCAGTCCCAGAACGAGGCGCCGACCGCGCCACCGGCATGCGCCACGTCCAAGAAGCGCCACGTCTCGTCGCCACTGGGCTGCACGCGCCGCCCGCCCTCGTCGGCCATGTTGTACGCCTGCCCGATGACGTGCACCGGACGCAGCGCGGCCAGCCGCGAGATCGCCTGCGCTGCCGCGGCGCCCGGTTCGGTGCAGCCCCAGTAGACCATCGCCGCGAAGCCGTCGACGTAGGGGGCGACCGCCCCGTAGGGGTACGACGACCACAGGCGGTCGGTGGGACGGAACACGGTGGCGATCACCGGCCGGTCAGGCGACGCAGCGTTCACCTGGCCGAGATACACCTGCAGACGGCGCTCGGTCACCAGCACCCCCTCCGATCCCGTCTCCAGGTCGGGGCTGAAGCCGTCCAGACGTTCGCCGCGCGGCCCTCGCCAGGCGAGGGCGTCCGCGGTCCAGCGGGCGTCGAACGACGGGTCGTACAGGTACGGGAACCCCCACCCCATCACCGAGATGCCGCGGGCGTGCGCTTTGGGTACGAGCTCGTTCAAGGCGTTGGCGGCGTAGAACCCGTCCTGGGAGTCTCCCACCCGGACCCACAGCTGGCTCAGACCGGCGGCGTCGGCCTTGGTGACGATGGAGTCCGCGTTGCCGTTCTCGCTGCGGTTGAACTGCCAAAGCCACATGCCCTTCCCGGCCAGCGCGTCGAGGCCCACGGTGCGGCCAGTAGGTGGCGGCGCCGGTTGCGGCAGGGCCGCCTCGGGCACGAGGACCGCCGGGTGCCACGGCGGCGCCGAGGGCGGACCGGGCGGCGGTGGCGGCGGTGGACAGCCGGCGAGCGGCACCGGGCCCGTCGGCCGCGGGATCGGCGGAGGGACGACAGTCGTCGCCGGCTCGGGCGCGACCGCCGGCACGCCTGCAGCGTCGACCGGGGCCTGGTTGGCGGGCTCGGCGCGGGGCGACGCCGGAGCGGCCGGTGAGGGCGACGGCCGCCCGCCGACGGCCGCGGCCGAGCTCAGCCCGGCCAAGAGCACGACGGCGACGGCGACGGCGAGGAAGCGGTGCACTGCAGGACCATTTTCTCGCGGGCGCAGCGGCGTCCGGACGCGCCACGCCGGAAAGCGCTGGTCGCCCGCGCTGTCGGCCATGGTCTAAGGTCGTGGAAACTCAGCCGAGGAGGTACGTGTGGCGTTCGATGGGGTGATCGACGAGCACTTCCTGGCCCGGTATCGGGCCCTTCTCGATGCGGAGGACACGGCGTTCGATGAACTCGAACATGCCTACGAGGATGGGGACCGCGAGCACTTCTCGCTGGACCTCGACGCGTGGCACCGCGCCGTGAGCCGCCGGCTGGAGTACCTCCAGCGAACCGGCGTCGAGCTCAACGGCTCGACGTCGACCCTCCAACAGCTCGTCTAGGGCCCCGGGCCAACCAGCCCGACACGGGCGTCGCGTGGCGCGCCCTGCCCGCCAGAGCGGCGCGCGGCCGAACCGATGATCATCCGCCCACCGGAACCGGCGCGTAGAGCCGACGGAGAGGGAGGATCTGGGCATATGCCGCTGGTCAGAAGACCGTCCCGCCGCATGGTCGTGCCGGCCCTGGTTGCCGAGTTCTTCCTCGCGCTCGCCTGGGGGCCGCTGCGCGGCTTCCCTCCCGCGCACGCCCAGACGAGCGCGCCCGCGCTGCACATCAGCATGAAGGACTTCGCCTTCATGCCGGCCAAGCCGCCGCCGATCAAGGTGGGCACGACGGTGACGTGGACCTACGACGAGAGCGCCACCGACCCGATGCCCAACTGCGAGACGCCGGTGCTCTCGACCCAGTGCCCGGGCCACACAGCCACGGCCTCGACCAAAGGCCCTGACGGCAAGCCCGTCTTCAACTCCCCCACCCTGAAGAAGGCGGGCGCCTCGTACTCGTTCACATTCACGAAGCCGGGCACGTACGCCTACTACTGCATCTATCACGGGGGGACGACGGCGACCGGTAAGAACAACCCGATCACCAACATGAACGGCACGATCGTGGTCGAGGGTGATGCCGCGCCTGCGCCCGCAGCCGCAACCACGCCACAAAAGGCGACCGCCACGACGGTCGCGACCCACGTCCTCGCTCGGTCGACGACCAATGGCTCGAGCGGCGGGACCGGCCTCGCCACTACCGGCGGACCGGCGGTCTTCGGCTGGGCCCTCGTGCCGATCGCCGGGGGGCTGGCGGTTCGGTTACGGACCCGACGCCAGCAGCTCTGAGAGCTTCACCAGCTGCAGCCCCCGCCCTCGCAAGCCGTCGACGATGCGGGGCAGCGCCAGCGCGGTGAGCGGCGCCGTGTTGCCGCCGGTGAGATGCATCACGATGATCGAGCCGTTCTTGGCCGATCGCAGGGTCTGGTCGACGATGGCGTTGACCGACGTCCCGAAGGCGTCACCGCTGACGTCGTCGTACTGCACGACCACCACGCCCGTCGCCGCCACCGCGTCGAGCGCCCGCTGGTCGTAGCACCCGCCGGGGAAGCGGAAGTAGGGCGTCGGCTGGCTCGTGAACCGGCGGAGAAGCTGCTCGGACTGGTCCACGTCCGCAGCCATCTGGGTGACGGGCAGAGCCCGACCCAGGTGGTAGCAGGGCGTCTTGAACGGGCGATGGCTGTAGGAGTGGCTGGCGAGCTCGAACAGCGGGTCCGCGGCCAGGCTGGTGGTGACGTCGGGATAGCGCTCGATCCACTTGCCGGCGAGGAAGATCGTCGCCGGCACGCGCATTTGGCGCAGCTCGCTGATGGCCGTCTGATTCACGAACGACTTCACCGTGCCGCGGTCGAGCTCGGCGAGCATCCCGTCGGTCATGTTGGTGTCGAACGTCAGGGCGACCAGTGGACGGTCGGGCGATCCGTGGAACACGACCCCCCGCGGCGGCGACCCGGGCGTCGGTGGGGTTGTCGTTGTCGGGGCGGACAGGACCGTGCCCGCATGCGCCGACGGCACGTGCACCTCGCTCCTCGCCGTCGAGCACGCCGCCCCGCAGACGAGCGCGATCAGAACCGCCAAGCCCCCCAATCGCACTCTTCCAGGCTACGGGACGGGCGCCGGTGCGTCAGTGGATCTTGCACTCGGCGCCGAGCGAACCGTCGGTGTGACGGGTGCACTGGGTCCCCCAGCCCTCGCGCAGCACCTGGTCGACGACGTCGGGGTGGGCGCGCCGGTTGGCGTCGAGCGTCGGCCTCACAAGGTGGGTCGGACCCGCGTAGCCAGGCGGAAAGACGTCCTTCCACTCGCGCCCCAGCTGGTAGGCCGGGTCGGTCGGCGCCGGGCCGGATGAGCGCTCGAGGGTGACGATGATCATCTCGTCCTCGGTCCGGGCCAGGTGGCTCTGCGCCGTGAATCCGAACTCCACCGAGGCGAACTTGAACCGGCCCATCGTCTCGATGGTGCTGACGACACGGCGGTGGTCGGCCGACCCGCCTTGTTGGATGGCCCGCACCAGCGTGCCGAGGCCGTCGGCCGGCAGCTCCTCGCCACCCGTCGGCGTCTTGTTCGAGTACTTCTTCATCCAGTCACGGATGGCGAACGTCGGGAGATAGACGAGGCCGCCGATGTGCCAGGCAGTGACCGAGCCCGTCTTCGCCGCGCCCTGCGCCAGATCGACGAACGACTTGTCGCCCGTGCCCGTGGGCGCGCCGATGACGTGGGGGTGCCAGTCGGCGCCCTTGGCCGTCGGGGTGTCGACGTACGCGGCGCCGAGCTGCTCGAGCTGCTGCGCGACTCCAGCGGTGTTCGGGGCCAGTCCCCAGACGAGCAGGGCTTCGGAGTGCTGCGGCTTGAGGCGCTGCAGTTGGGGACCGAACTCCGAGGCGAAGACGTTGAAGCTCTCGATACCGGTGGGCGTGATCCCGAACTGCCCGGCGGAATCGGTGAAGTACTTCTTCACTCCTTCACTGACCGTGGAGTCGAAGAGGAGGCCCACGCGCTTGTAGCCCCGGTCCTCGGCGAGGTACCGACACAGCACCTTCACCGCCATGCTCTCGGGCATCACGAACTGGAACACCGAGCGTTCGTCGTTGGCCGGATAGAGGTCGTTGCTCGACGCCGGGTCCTCGAACACCGCCATCGCCGGCATCTGGTCGCGCTTGATCAGGTTCCGGCTCTCGTCGAAGCCGAGCCCCCCGCACCAGAGCACGCCGACGACGTGGGGATCGCCGGAGAACTCCTGGTACGCCTTGACGCCCGCCGTGAGCTCCTGACCGGCGTCGCGCTGCACGAGCTCGACCTTGCGCCCACCGACACCGCCGGTGGCATTGATCTGCTGCACGGCGGCGTCGAGCGAGTTCCTGGTGATCGTCCCCACGAAGCTGCCGACGCCGGAGTACGGCGCGATGACCCCAACCTTGATCGTGTCGCTCGCACCGGCGCGCTTCGGGCTGCTGGAACAGGCAGCGAAGACAGGGGCACTCGCCGCTCCGACGCCGAGTCCGACACCCCAGCGAAGGACGCGGCGACGCGAGATCTCGGACCTCACGGTCCGAAGGGTACGGCTGTCAGGCCGGGTCGAAGAGGATCGGGAGGGATTTCGGTGAGCGGAACATCAGCCCGTGCACATGCACGTCCTCGCCCGCGGGATCGAGGCGCAGGTTCGGCAGCCTGTCGAACAGGCGGTTGAGTGCGACGCGTGTCTCCATGCGGGCCAGGTGCATTCCGAGGCACATGTGCGGTCCGAATCCGAAGGAGATGTGCTGCTTGGCATCGCGGAAGATGTCGAACCGGTCGGGGTCCTTGAACTTCGCCGGATCGCGGTTGGCGGCGCCGATGCAGACGCTGAGGACCGACCCGGCCGGTACGTGCGTGCCACCGACCTCGACGTCGGTGAGGGCACTGCGGACGATGAACAGCAGCGGCGGCTCGTGGCGGATCCCCTCCTCTATGGCCTGCGGTAGCAGCGAGCGGTCGGCGCGAACGGCGTCGAGCTGATCGGGGTTGGTGAGCAGAGAGAAGAGCAGGCTGCTGCTCGACCGGTACGTGGTCTCGGCGCCGGCGGGGAGCAGCAGTCGCAAGAAGGCGAAGATCTCCTCGTCGGTCAGCTGCTGGCCGTCGATCTCGGCACACACGAGGTCGCTGATGAGGTCGTCCTCGGGATCTTGTCGCCGTTTGTCGACGATGTCCTTGAAGTAGTCGCGCAAGCTGTGGGAGGCGGCGATGCCGCGGTCCCAGTCCCAGCCCACGCTGATCAGCTCGACCGACCAGCGCTGGAACTTCGCGTAGTCGGCGCGCGGCAGCCCGAGGATGCGGGCGATGACCTGGACGGGGAACGGGAACGTGTAGCTGCGAACGAGGTCGGTGGCGCCCTTGTCCGCGAACCGGTCGATGAGGCCGTCGCACACGGACCCGACGAGCTCCTCCTCCCAGCGGGCGAGGGCCTTGTGCCGGAAGGCCTGGGACACGAGCGCACGGTGGAGCTTGTGCTCGGGCTCGTCCATCTCCAGGATGCTGTGGCCCATCACCGGGCCCATCATCTCGGCGTAGACCTGGCTCGAGAAGTGGTGGTTGTCGCGCAGGACCTGGCTCACCAGCTCACAGCTGTAGACGGTGAAGGACTGTGGCCCGTCGGGGTCCCGCGGGATGTCGGGGATGAAGTCGCCCTCCTGGATGGCGTGGCGTTCGCGCGCCGCTGCCAGGTCGGGATACGGATTGCGGAAGTCGCCGGCGACCACGGCCGACGCCTCGATGGCGTCGTACCCCAGGTCGTCGACCGGCTCGGTCGTCGTCATGCGGGATCAACTTTCAACTGCTGTGTCGTGCGCTCGAAACCTGACATACGCGTCAGTATCGCAGTGTACAGATGACCGTCGGCACGGTGTAGACACGGGGAATGCTGATCCGGCTGACCCGGCGAATCGCCCGACCCCTCCTGGCGGGGGTCTTCGTCCAGGGCGGGCTCGACACTTTCCGTAACCCGGGCCCCCGCGCCCAGCGGATCGAGCCGGTGCTCGCCAAGGTGGGCGACGCGCTGCCCCTCCCAGACGACACCGAGTCGCTCGTGCGCGTCAACGCGGCGGTCCACGTCGTCGCCGGGACGCTTCTGGCGATGGGCAGGGTGCCGCGGTTGGCGGCTGCCGTTCTGGCCGCGTCGCTGGTGCCGACGACGATCGCCGGGCACCGCTTCTGGGAAGAGGACTCGCCGCAGTCCAAAGCCATGCAGCGCACCCACTTCCTGAAGAACCTGGCGATCCTCGGTGGGCTGATCGTGACGGCCACCGAGC
>JAFASB010000160.1 GCA_019244985.1 Acidimicrobiia bacterium
GGAGGAACGGTCACCCGCGAAGGATGTTTGGCCACGTAGTCCTCGGAGTGCTTCACCATGATCCGGTCGCTTGCGAAGGTGGTTCCCGCGAAGTGACCCTCGAGCACGACGGGGATGTTGGGCTTGAACAGCTCGGGCGGGTCGCCCTGGTGGAGCACGGGGACCCTCACGCCCTTGCTCTCGATGTTGAACGCCACGGCGTTGGACATCTCCCTCACCGTCCCGTCGACGACGGTGCCCTCGATGCGGAAGCGCTTGGTTCCGAGCTGGTCGTGCTGGGCGACGGCCTCGTCGGCCGTGCGGAAGTAGAGCGTGGCGTTCCCCAAGCCGCGCACGACGAGGAAACCGAGGGCGGCGAGCACCACCAGGCCGGCGATGATGAGGCGCCGCCGACCTTGGCTGCGACCGGGCGCGCGCGTGTCTTCTACGGCCACCGGGAGTCGCGCTCCTCAGGAGGGAGCTCCCGCGCCAGCGCCCGCTTCTTGCTCACGATCCACGCCGCGTACGAGGCCAGCACCGCGAAGGTGATGCCGTAGCCGGCGACGAGGTAGCCGACGTCGGTCATGGTGCCCCAGTCATCGCATCGGCCTCGGCCCGGCGCTCGGCGATGGCCCGCTCGAGGCCCTCGTCCTCGACGCGGTCCTCGAGCTTGGCAAGCCGGTAGCGATTGACCAGCAGCCAGGAGAACAGCAAGAGGAAGGCGCCGATCCCGAGCATCACCGTCCAGTACATGCTCCCGTGGATGTGCGGATGCAGGAACGTCTCCTCGTCGAGGATCGACGACTTCTGGTGGAGGGTCCGCCACCACTCGACGGACTTGTGCACGATCGGCAGGTCGATGGTCGCGGCGAGCGCGGCAATCGCGTTGCGCTTGGCGCGTGCGTCGACGTCGCCGCCCACCCGGCGCAGCGCCAGGTACCCGAGGAACAGCACGAAGAGCACGGCGGTCGTCGTGAGCCGGGCATCCCACGTCCAGTACACGCCCCAGGTCGTGCGGCCCCAGATCGAGCCGGTGACGAGCACCAGTCCGGTGACGACGACGCCGATCTCCGCCGACGACCCAGCCAGCAGATCCCACTTGCGGGCCCGGTACCGCGGCCACAGGTAGAGCGCGCTCGCGATGGCGGTCACGCCGAAAGCCACGTACATCAGCGTCGCCAGGGGAACGTGGATGTAGAGGAAGCGCACGGCGTCCAGCTGATTGACGTCCTGGGGCGTGATCACCAGGGCCATGACCGCGAGCAGGGCGAGGCTGGCGACCGCCGCCGTGCCCAGGATGCGCGTCCCGATGCCGGACCTCATGATGACTCCTCGAGCAGCGGGGCGAAGGCGACGACGCCGAAGGCCACGTAGATCACAGCGAACACGCCGAGGAGCCGCACCCACGGCCACCCGTCGCCGGTCGTTCCGCCGAGGGCGGCCTCCGAAGCGCGTGTGGCGGCCAGCAGCACCGGCGCGACGACCGGCAGCAGCAGGAGCGGCAGAAGCGTCTCCCGAACGCGGAGGCCGGCGGCGAGGGCGCCGTAGACCGTGCCGGAGGCGGCTAGGCCGATCGTTGCCAGCACGCACGTCACCACGAGCAGCACCGGCCCGTGCAGCGAGCGGTCGTAGAGGATCACGACGCCCGCTCCGAGGATGACCTCGAGCAGCGCCAGCTCGCCTGCGATCGCCCCCGCCTTGCCCAGGAAGATCGCGGCCGGATCGAGCCCCGACAGGCGGAGGTTGTCGCGCGCGCCGTCACTCGCCTCGACGGCGAACGCCCGCTGGATGGCGAGCAGCGCGCAGAAGAGCACCGCCACCCAGAACAGGCCGGCGGCGGCGCGGGCCAGCACCCCGCGGTCGGGGTCAAGGGCGAAGGCGAACAGGATCAGCACGAGCACGGCGAAGGGCGCGACCTGGTTCGTGGCCACGCGCGAACGCAGCTCGATGCGCAAGTCCTTCCCGGCCATGACGGCCGCGTCACGCAACACCGACGACCTCCGCATGCGTGTCGGCGTGGATCTGGCCGCCGGCCATCGTGACGATGCGGGTCGCCAGCGGGCGCGCCCGCTCGAGCTCGTGCGATGCCATCACGACCGTCGTCCCCGCCCGGGCGGCCTCGACGATGAGGGTGTCGAGGCGCTCGCGGCCGTCGGCGTCGAGGCCGGCGTGGGGTTCGTCGAGCAGCCACAGCTTGGCGGGCCGGAGAAGGAGTGAGGCGACTGCGACGCGGCGTCGCTGGCCGGCCGACAATCGGCTCACGGGCACGCTCGCCAGCCGTCCGGCGAGCCCGAGGCGCGCCAGGACGTCGTCGACCGGCGGTGCGGCGACGTGGCGCGTCGACCGGGCAACGAAGCGCAGGTTGTCGGCAACGGTGAGGTCGTCGTAGAGGCCCGCGGCGTGGCCCAGCAACGCCAGGTGGCGGCGGACCGACCGCCTGTCCTTGCGCATGTCGTGGCCCAGCACCGACGCCTCGCCGTCGACGATGGGAACGAGCCCGGCGCACGCGCGCAGCAGCGTCGTCTTGCCCGCGCCGTTCGGGCCCTGCACGAGCAGCACTTCGCCAGGGGCCACGTCGAGGTCGACGCCGGCCAGTGCGGGGAAGCGACCGAGGAGGGAGACGGCACCGTGAAGATGGACGACGACACTGTCCATGGAGAGCACGAGGCTACCGGGGGGTCTTCACGACGATCCAAGCGCCCCGATGTGCCGCTGTCGGATCGAGGCGGTGCCGTACTCTCGTCGCTCATGGGTGTCCGACGAGTCGTGGCCGGCATCGGCCGCGCCCTCATCACCCTCGGCGTTCTCATCCTTCTGTTCGTCGCCTTCCAGCTGTGGGGCACAGGAATCTCCGAGGCTCGGAACCAGCACCGGCTGAAGAAGGAGTTCAAAACCGTCGCACAGGCGCCGCCCCCCGGTCCGCAGGTCACGCTGCCGCCGACCCCGGAGGGCGACGCCATCGCCATCATCGAGATCCCCAAGATCAACGTGAGCAAGGCGGTCGTCGAAGGCGTCGGCGTCCCCGACCTCAAGAAGGGCCCCGGCCACTACCCGCAGACGCCCATGCCCGGCCAGAAGGGCAACGCCGCCATCGCCGGGCATCGCACCACGTATGGGCATCCCTTCTACGACCTCGACGCCCTCAAACCGGGCGACGACATCTACGTCAGCACGAGGCAGGGCAAGTTCCAGTACAAGGTCGACCACTCGATGAACGTCGACCCCTCCGACGTCGCCGTCCTCGATCCCACGCCCGACAACCGGCTGACGCTCACAACCTGCACGCCCCGCTTCAGCGCCGCCCAACGGTTGATCGTCGTCTCCAAGCTCATCGGGCCCGCCTTCGACGCGCCGCCGCCGCAACCCACGACGGTCAGGGTGCTGACAAAGGCGGGGCTCTCCGGTGAGTCCGAGGACAAGGCACCCACCATCGAATGGGGACTGCTGGCCGCCGTCGTCTTCTTCGGGACCTGGTACATGGCTCGGCGGTGGCGGCAGTGGCCGGCCTACCTGATCGGCACGCCGATCTTCCTGTTCGTCCTCTTCTTCTTCTTCGAGAACGTCTCACGCCTGCTGCCGGCGAACATTTAGATCTTCTAGATCTTCTAGATCTTCTAGATCTTCGTCAGGGCGTCCAGGTGTAGCCAGTGCAGGGCGTCGGTGAAGAAGCTCGACAGGCGCGTGAGCCGGTGGGTGAAGAGCAGGAATCCGAAAGCGAACAGGAACGCGCCGGCGACGAGGTTGATGACGCGGAAGTGGCGTTTGACGAAGGCAAAGGCTCCGGCCATGCGGTCGAAGGCCACGCCGGTGATGATGAACGGCACGCCAAGTCCCAGTGAGTAGGCGGCAAGCAGCAGCACGCCGCGACTGAGCGTCCCGTCGTGCTCGGCCAGCCCGAGCACCCCCGCCAGGATGGGCCCGATGCACGGCGTCCAGCCGAAGGCGAAGGCGGCGCCCATCAGCGGCGGCGCCCATGCGCCCACCTCCGACGGGCTCACGTGCATGCGGCGCTCGGCCATCAAGAAGCGCGGCGACACGAAGCCGGCGAGGAAGATGCCCATGACCATCACGACGGCGCCGGCGATCATCTCCAAGCCACGCTGGTGCTCGCGTAGGGACTGGCCGACACCGCTGGCCGCGGCCCCGAGGGCAACGAACACCGCGGTGAACCCGGCGACGAACAGCAGCGTCGACACGAGGACGCGGCGGAGGTTGCCGGGGTCGCCTTCCTGGAGCTCGGCGACGCTGATGCCCGAGACCAGCGAGAGGTAACCGGGGACGAGCGGCAGCACGCAAGGCGACAGGAACGAGAGCATCCCGCCGGCGAAGGCGCCGATCAGGCCCGGGTCGTGGACCTCGATGGCCGCCAGCACGTCGTCAACTCCTGCTGCTCAGCGTCCGCGGAACTGCGGCGCCCGCCGCTCCCGGAAGGAGGCCATGCCTTCCTCCAGGTCCTCGCTGGCCCACGCCCGGTCGAAGGCGGCCTGGAACTCCTCGCGAGGAGCGCCGTTCAACGCCAGCTTGTGTCCGGCGATGGAGAGTGGCGCCAGCGCCGCGATCTCGCCGGCCCACTCGAGGGCGGCGTCGAGGTCGCCGATCCGCTGCACGAGCCCGAGCCGATGAGCGTCGTCGCCGCTGAACACCTCGGCTGCGAGCAGCATCGCCCGGGCCGGACCGTCCCCCGCGAGAGCGGTCAGGCGATGCACTGACCAGTGGTCGACCATCAGCCCCAGTTTTGCGGCCGGGATCCCGAACTTGGCCGCGGGTGTCGCCACCCGCAGGTCACACGCCACCGCCAGCTGGGTGCCGGCGCCGAGGGCGGCGCCGTCGACGGCGGCCAGCACCGGCTGGGACGCCGACGTCAGCGCCAGCAGAAGGTTCCGGAGGGCCTGAACGAAGTGCTCGCCCTCGACGCCCCCGAGGTCGGCCCCGGCGCAGAAGTGGCCGCCGGCGCCGGTGATCACGAGCGCCCGCGCCTCGTGGGCGTCGTGCACGGCGTCCGTGAGGCTGCGAACGGTGTCCAGGTCAAGGGCGTTGCGGCGCTCGACGCGGTCGATCGTGAGCAGGGCGACATCGCCCCGCCGCTCGGCGTGGATCACGCCGTCACGCGTCGTCGATGACGGCGATGACGTCGCCCTCGTTCACCTGGTCCTCGGGCTTCACGCGGATCTCGGTGATGGTCCCCGCCACCGGCGCCTCGACGGGGATCTCCATCTTCATCGACTCGAGGATGGCGATGGTGTCGCCCTCGGCGATCATCTGCCCCTCCTCGGCCGGCACCTGCCACACGTTGGCGGCGATCTCCGCCTGCACTTCGACCATGGTTCCGGCAGACTAGGCGGGTGCTCGGGGACATCATCGCCTATGTCTTCTTCGGCTTCGTGGTCGGCGCCCTGGCCCGCTTCGTCCTTCCTGGCCGCCGCCACATGGGCTGCATTGCCACCATCATCGCCGGCATCCTCGGCTCGTTCGTCGCCGGCGTCATCGTCCGCGCTCTGACGGGCAACCAGAGCTACAAGCCGGGCTGGATCGCCTCGATCCTCGGCGCCATGCTCGTCGTCTGGCTCTACACGAGAAGCCAGCGCCGCTCGTACTACTGAGCTCTCAGACGGGCAGGACGCCGTGCTTGCGCCATGGGCGCATGACCTGCTTGCCCTTGGACACCTGCAGGCCCTTCCAGATCGCCAGGCGCGTCTCGGCCGGGTCGATGATGTCGTCGACCTGAGCGTGGCCGGCGGCGATGTAGGGGTCGATGGTCTGGCGGATCTCCTCGGCGTACTTGAGGCGCTGCTGCGTGCGTTCGTCGCCCTCGGGGATCTCGGCCAGCTGCTTGCGATAGATGATGTTGACGGCGCCGTCAGGGCCCATCACGGAGATCTCCGCCGTCGGCCAAGCCACGATGTAGTCGGCCTCGTAGGCGGTGCCGTTCATCACGAAGTAGCCGGCGCCGTAGGCCTTGCGCATGACGACGGTTTTCTATGGGACGGCGGCCACCGAGA
>JAFASB010000192.1 GCA_019244985.1 Acidimicrobiia bacterium
TGACCTCTACAAGTGCGCGCTGGCCGAGGGCTACCGCTTCCTCTCCTTCGGCGACGCCATGGTGGTGGCCCGGCGATGACGCTTCGCATCGATGTCACGGGCACCGATGGCGTGGCGCGCACGGGCGTCGTCACCACCGCCCGGGGAACCTTCCGGACGCCGTGCTTCATGCCCGTCGGCACACGTGCGTCCGTGCGCGCCGTGTCGTCGGCCGATCTGGAGGACCTCGGTGCCGAGGTCGTGCTCGCCAACACCTATCACCTCATGCTGCGCCCCGGCGCCGAGGTGATCGAGAACCTCGGCGGCCTGCACGGCTTCATGGCCTGGGGCGGCCACGTGCTCACTGACTCCGGCGGCTACCAGGTGTTCTCGTTAGAGCCCAAGGTCGACGACGACGGCGTCACGTTCCGTTCGACGTACGACGGCACCGCCCAGCGGCTCACGCCGGAGGACGCCGTCGCCGTGCAGGAACAGCTGGGTGCCGACATCCAGATGGTGCTCGACGTCTGCCCGCCGCTGCCGTCTCCGCCGGAGGTCGTGCGCACCGCGGTGGAGTGGACAGCCGCGTGGGCGGCACGGGCCCGCAAGGCCCACCGCCGCGAGGGCCAGGCGCTGTTCGGCATCGTGCAGGGGGGAGTCGACCCGACGCTGCGGGCCGAGAGCGCGCGGCGCACGGTTGACATCGGCTTCGACGGATACGGCATCGGCGGCCTCTCGGTCGGCGAGAGCCGCGCCGAGATGCTCGACGCCCTCGACTCGTGCATCGGTGCGCTGCCTGCGGACCGGCCGAGATATCTGATGGGCGTCGGTGATCCCGTCGGGCTGGTCGAAGCCGTGGCGCGAGGCGTGGACATGTTCGACTGCGTCCTGCCCACACGGCTCGCCCGGCACGGCACGGTGCTGACCGCCGACGGCCGCCTGTCGCTGAAGAACGCGGCCTCTCGGGACGACGGTCGACCGCTCGATCCGTCGTGTGTCTGCCCGGTGTGCAAGCGGTGGTCACGGGGCTACCTTCGCCATCTGCTGATGACCGGGGAGCCCGGGAGCGCCCGGCTTGTCACCATCCACAACCTCAGCTGGATCCTCGGGCTCGTGGAACGAATGCGCAGCGCGGTCGAGGCGGGCACGCTCACCACGCTCCGAGCCGAACTGGCCGCTACCTGGCGTCGCAGCCAGCAAGCCCCGCGATAGCCTGCGAGCGGACTCCCGTCTTCTGCAATGGGCGCGCTTCTCCTACTCGTTCTCCTCTTTGTCGTGATGTACGCGGCCATGATCCGGCCGCAGCAGAAGCGCGCCCGTGAACATCAGGCCCTGATCGCCGCCGTCGAGGTCGGCGACGACGTGATGACGACGGCTGGGATCTTCGGGACGGTCACCGCCGTCGAGGCCGACGTCGTCAGTGTGGAGATCGCGCCCGGCACGGTGATGCGGGTGGCGCGTGCGGCCATCGGTCGCCGGATGACCGCCGAGCTCGACGAGTACGCGGCCGGCGAGACCTACGACGACCTCGACGACGAAATCGGTGAGAGCGTCTCCGACGATCCGGTCGTCGGAGATGACAGCGGGCCCACGAACGGTGAGGCGCCGCCGTCAGAGACGCCGCCTCCGGGCGCGGGACCAGCGACTCCGGGTCCCGGGCCGGGCTCCGGCGAGCCGGGCTGACGTCGTGCGCCGCGGTCTCGTCGTCTCACTCGTCATCATTCTGACGATCGGCTTCGGAGCCCTCGCCGCGACCATCGCGGTGGGCAACACGCCGCACCTCGGCCTCGACCTCCAGGGCGGTGCGTCCGTCGTCCTGGCCCCCAAGAACAACAAGGCCAAGAGCAAGGATCTCAAGACCTCGATCGAGATCATCCGCAATCGCGTCGACGCCCTCGGGGTCGCCGAGCCTGACATCACCCAGCAGGGCAACAACATCGTGATCGAGCTGCCCGGCGTGAAGAACCAGCAGCGGGCGCTCCAGCTGGTCGGGCGCACGGCCCAGCTGCTGTTCCGCCCGGTGCTGAACCAGCTGCCCTACAACGCCAACCCCGGGCCCGACCAGCCCAAGGCGACGCCGCCCGAACAGGACGAACCCACGGCGACCGTCATTCTCCCCGACAAGGACAAGCGGGTGCTCTACCAGCTGGGTCCGGCCCAGCTCACCGGTAAGGCCCTGGCCTCCGCCGACGCCGTCATCGACCAGACCGGCCAGTGGAAGGTCGACTTCACGACCACCGGCAAGGGCTCGGGCCAGTGGGACGAGGTCGCGCGGAACAACTACCAGAAGCAGGTGGCCATCGACCTCGACGGCGTTGTGCAATCGGCCCCCCAGATCAACGCTCAGTCGTTCGGCGGCCGCGGCGAGATCACGGGCAACTTCAGCCAGACCGACGCCAAGAACCTGGCACTCGTCCTGAAGTACGGCGCCCTGCCCGTGCAGCTGGTGCCCCAGACCGTTGAGACCGTGTCGGCGACCCTGGGCAAGGACTCGCTGTCGGCAGGCCTCGTCGCCGGCGCCGTCGGCATCGCCTTGGTGGCCCTCTACATGGTCTTCTACTACCGGGCCCTCGGGCTCGTCGTGTGGATCGGTCTCGCCCTCTCGGGGGCGATGCTGTACTCGCTGATCACCTACCTGGGCAAGAGCAGCGGGCTGGCGCTGAGCCTTTCGGGCGTGACCGGCATCATCGTGTCGGTCGGCGTTACCGTCGACTCCTACATCGTCTACTTCGAACGCCTGAAAGACGAGATACGCAGCGGCAAGACGATCCGGTCGTCGGTCGACCGCGGGTTCAAGCGTGCCTACCGCACGATCCTGGCCGCTGACCTCGTGTCGATCTTCGCGGCGGGAACTCTCTATCTCCTCAGTGTCGGCGCGGTGCGAGGCTTCGCCTTCTTCCTCGGGTTGTCGACGCTCCTCGACCTGATCACGGCCTACTTCTTCACCCGACCGATGGTCGTGCTTCTCGGCCGCAGCCGCTTCTTCACCGAGGCCAGGTGGGTCGGTGTGGCCCGCGGCCTGGCGGCCCCGGGCCCGGGGGGCATCGCCGAGGCGCCCGCCTGATGCCGAAGAAATCGAGCCTCCGGCACCGCCTGTACCACGGTGAGACGTCCTTCGACTTCATGGGGCGCAAGCGCATCTGGTTCGCGGTCTCGGCGCTGATCATCCTTGCCGGCGTCGTCTCGCTGGTCACCCAGGGTCTGAACCTCGGCATCGACTTCAAGGGCGGCACGTCGTGGACGGTGAAGGCGCCGCACGAGTCCGTCGCGTCGCTCAGGGACAAGGTTCGCCCACTCGGCCTCGGCGACGCCACGATTCAGACGACGGGCAACGGCTTCGTCAAGGTCTCCGCCAAGCATTCCTCTCAGGCCAAGGAGACCGAGGTCACCGACACCCTCGCCAAGGTGGCGAACACGACGCCTCAGCAGGTGAGTGTGAATGACGTCGGCCCCTCCTGGGGGAAGGCGGTGACGAACAAGGCAGAGAAGGCCCTGGTCGTCTTCTTCGTCCTCATCACCATCTACATCTCGTTCCGCTTCGAATGGAAGATGGCGTTAGCTGCCATCGTGGCGGTGATCCACGACATCCTCATCACCGTCGGGATCTACTCGCTTTCGCGCTTCGCCGTGACGCCCGGAACCGTCGTCGCCTTCCTCACCATCCTCGGGTACTCGCTCTACGACACGATCGTTGTCTTCGACCGAATAGAAGAGAACACGCGCGGCCTGTCCGCGTCCGGGCGCATGACGTACTCGGACACGGTCAACCTGTCGATGAACCAGGTGCTGATGCGCTCGCTGAACACCAGCCTGGTCGCCATCCTGCCGGTGGCCAGCATCCTTGGCATCGGCGCGTATCTACTGGGCGCGACCGCACTCGAGGACTTCGGGCTGGCGCTGCTCGTCGGACTGCTCACCGGTGCCTACTCGTCGATCTTCATCGCCTCACCTGTGCTCGTCCTGCTCAAGGAGCGGGAGCCCCGGTACGCCGCCATCCGCCAGCGCCTGGCGACGAAGGGCGGCGCGCTGGGCGTGCCGCTGACGCCGGCAGCCGCCGCGGTCATGGCCGGCGGCGGTGGGGGCGGCCGGGCGATGCGCCTCGAGGCCGACGGCGAGCCCATGCCCGACGGAGGGCCACCGCTGATTCCCGGACGTCCTCGGGGCGTGCCGGCATCACGACCGCACGGGCGTCAGGGTGGGCGCCCGAGGCCGCGCAAGAAGCGAAGGCGCTGAGGTCACCGCGTCGCGCGAAGCGATGATGCCTCGGCGATGTAGCAGTACCTTTGTGTATGGCCCACGACGCCAGTTGGCTCAAGGATCACATCAGGGACATTCCTGATTTTCCGAGCCCGGGTGTCGTGTTCAAGGACATCACGCCGCTCCTCGGCGACGTCGACGCCTTCCGGTTCGCGGTCGACGCCATCGCCGACCATTTCGCCGGCAACGACGTCGACAAGGTACTCGGCGTCGAGGCGCGAGGGTTCATCATCGCTGCGCCGGTTGCCTACCGGTTCGGTGCCGGCTTCGTCCCCGTCCGCAAGGCGGGGAAGCTGCCGTGGGAGATCGAGCGCCAGCAATACGAGCTGGAGTACGGCTCGAGCCTCCTCGAGATCCACAAGGACGCCGTCGAGCCGGGCGAGAACGTCTTGATCGTCGACGATGTGCTGGCGACGGGTGGCACGGCGGCGGCCACCGTCGACCTGGTCGAACGGCTCGGTGGGAGAGTCCTGGGCCTCGGGTTCGTGATCGAGCTGGCGTTCCTCCACGGCCGGGAGAAATTGGAAGACCGGGACCGCGTGTCGTTGTTGGTGTACGAATGAGCGAGCACCGCAGCGAAGCGAGGAGCGCAGCTCCAATGTGGAGGCATGGCACGCCATCTGCGCCGGCGAAGGCGGCGCGTTAGATGGCGACGGTCGACAAGGTTCTTCGCTGGAGGCGGCCGACGGTGCCGCCGTGGCGCTCGCCCGGGCCCGAGGTCGACGACGCGCTGACGCCCCTCCTCGCGATCTACCGCACGACCCATCCGCGGGCCGACGCCACCCTGATCACGCGTGCCTACGAGGTGGCCCACGCCGCCCACGACGGCCAGGTGCGGCGGTCGGGCGACCCCTACATCCAGCACCCCCTCGCCGTCGCCAAGATCCTCGCCGACCTCGGGCTCGACGACGTCACCCTGTCGGCGGCCCTCCTCCATGACTCGGTCGAGGACACCGGGGTGACCCTCGAGCAGGTGGCGACCGAGTTCGGTGAGGACGTGGCGGCGATCGTCGACGGTGTCACCAAGCTCGACCGGGTGAGCTTCGACTCCAAGGAGGCCCAGCAGGCCGCCACGATGCGCAAGATGCTCGTGGCCATGGCCAAGGACATCCGTGTCCTGCTGATCAAGTTGGCCGACCGCCTCCACAACATGCGCACCATCGCCGCCCTGCGCGCCGACAAGCAGCAGCGCATCGCCCAGGAGACGCTCGACGTCTACGCCCCGCTGGCCCACCGCCTCGGGATCGCCGAGATGAAGTGGCAGCTGGAAGACCTGGCCTTCGCCACCCTCTACCCGAAGCGCTACGCCGAGATCGAGCAGATGGTGTCGACCCGCTCGCCCGAGCGTGACGTCTACCTGGCCCAGGTGCTCGAGGAGGTGCGCGACCGGCTCGCCGAGCTCCGCATCAAGGCCGACGTCACCG
>JAFASB010000224.1 GCA_019244985.1 Acidimicrobiia bacterium
CTCGTACCAGCACACGTGCTGCACCGGCTCGTCGTCGGGGACCGTCTCGGCGCGACCGAGGCGCGTGCGCACCCAGCCTCCCGCGCCGTCCGAAGACCAGAACTCGGGGTGTTCGAGCGACGCTTCCTGCACCCAGGCCCACCCCCCGTCGGTCCACCAGCGCCGGTCGGCGTACCCGCCGTCGGAGACGAACTCTGCGTAGGCGCGGTTGGTGACCGGCGTGGTGTCGATCCAGAAGGCGTCGACCTGCACGGTGTGCGCCGGTCGCTCGTTGTCGTAGGCCCACGGCTCGAGGTCGGTGCCCATGACGAAGGCTCCACCGTCGACGCGCACCTCCGCCGGCAGCGACGCACGATCCCCATCGGGAGCGTCCGAGGACGGCAACGCCAGCGGGTACTCGACCGTGCTGCGCAACTGCAACGTGGCGGTCATCGTCTCGTCGTGCTGGTGCTCGTGCTGCACGACCATGCCGTAGACGAAACCCTCGCCGAGCAATGGGCGGTCGTCCAGCTCGACGTCCTCGAGGACGTCGAGGACGCGGCCGCGGACGTCGGCGACATAGGCGCGCGCTTCGAGCGGCGCCAGCAGATCGAGCTGCGGTCGGTCGCGGCGCGGGTTGCGGAAGGCGTCGTAGATGTCGTCGAGGTGGGCGGCGATGCGCGTGTCCGCGATGGCACCGAGCAGCCACTGCTCCTCGTAATTGCCAATGTGGGCGAGGTCCCACACCAACGGCGACATCAACGGCGAGTGCTGGCGGAGGAGGTCGTCCTCGGTGACGGGATCAAGCAGCGAGAGCGACCGCCGCCGCACCGACTCGAGCTCGGACGCGATGCGCTCCTTGGCTGTGGCCCTGCTCACACCCGTCCCCCGACAAGGCGGTCGTCGGCCGGGCAGCGCCGACGCGCGACATACCGGTCGTAGTAGTTCGCCAACGCATGGACCGACTCCGGGTCGGCGCCGGCGCGCGGTGCAGCCTCCATGGCGGCCTCGAAGGACTCACGCGCCGCCGTTGCGAGCGCCGGGTGTTCGAGGCCCCAGCGGGCCGCCGCCAGCCACAGTTCCTCCGTCCCTTCGGTCGCGCGGAAGGCGGCCGCCTTTGCCTCGTCGTCCAGCAACAACGTGCACACGACGGTCGCCGCGACCCGCCACCACGGATCGGGGAGGGCGTCGAGGTAGCGGAACTCGAGCCACCCGCGTGGGCGGACCGGCGGGAAGATCGTTGTCAGGTGGTAGTCGAGATCGTCGATCGTCGGATGGCCGAGCTCGTGACCCTCGAGGATCCAGCGGGTGAACGACAGCGGGCCGTCGAGTGACATGTAGCGATCGGTGCTCTCGCGGATGAACATCACCCGGGCGTCGAGCGCGTAGGACGCCCACGCCGAGACGCCGCCACCGAGTGGTGCGGGAGCCGTGCGCGTCGGGTCGATCTCCCACCAGGTGGCGAGCCGCGAGGACTTCCACCCCGTCGACTGCCCTGCGCGCATCGGTGAGTTGGCGAACGATGCGACCAACGTGGGCCCCAGCGTGTGGGCGAGGAGCCAGCGCTCCTCGGCGCAGCCTTCGCTGTCGCCGAGACCGAGGTTCACTTGCAGCGCTGCGGTCGACGACATCATGCGCTTGCCGGCGGGACCGTCCCCGTCGAAGTACGCCTCCATTGCGGCATAGCGCGGCGTGTGAACGACGCGTCGGGGCGACCGCACCGCGTCGCTGCCCTCGCCGACAAGTGTGAGCCCGACGGCGGCCAGGGAGCGCTGTACAGCGACCACGTCAGCGTGCATCGCCTCACACGCGGCGCCGACGGTGGCGACCGGCAGGCCGCTCAGCTCGAGCTGGCCACCGGGCTCGTAGGTGACGACGCTCTCAGCCGGCAGGGGCTGGCTGCGCGCGGTCGCCGTCTGCACCGCGGCGAACGGCACGTGGGCGCTGGGGTCGTCGCTCGCGGTGACGAGCCATTCCGTCTCGAGGCCGACGAGGTCGACGCCGCCCGGGGTGAAGCAGCGCTTGAGAACGTGGTCCCGGGCCTCGCCGAGGGTGAGTGAGCGGTCGGGCCCGGGCACGGGTCGTTCAGTCCTGCGTCCCCATCGGTCGCCAGGCGAAGTGGCTGGCGGTGGCCACGCCGACGCCGGTGGCGAGATGCGGGGAAGGGAGGGGGCAGACGTGAGGCACGCCGTCTCCGAACTTAGCAAGCACGTACTACGTACGTGTCAAGCAACATGGGTGGATGACGTTCCCCAGTGCCTAAGATTTCAGTCACACGTCGCTCGGGAAGGGGCCCACGTATGGCAGAGATCCAGGTTCGGGACAAGCTCTACATCGACGGGGCATGGGTCCCCTCCACCGGGTCGAAAACCATCGACGTCATCAATTCGGCCACTGAAGAGGTCATGGGCCGCGTGCCCGAAGCCACGTCCGACGACGTCGACAAGGCCGTCGAGGCCGCGAAGCGGGCGTTCCCGACCTGGTCGACCACATCGGTCGAAGAGCGCTCGAAGTACATCCAGCGCATCGCCGAAGGTCTCCAGGCGCGCACCATGGACATCGCCAACGTGGTCGCCCAAGAGCTGGGCATGCCGATCAACCTGTCGATGATCATCCAGGCTGGCCTCCCCACGGTCACGTTCAGCTCCATGCAGCAGCTGATCGACGAGATCCAGTGGGAAGAGACCGTCGGCAACTCGCTCGTCATCAAGGAGCCGATCGGCGTCATCGGCGCCATCACGCCGTGGAACTATCCGCTCCACCAGATCGCCAACAAGGTTGCGCCCGCTCTCGCCGCCGGGTGCACTGTTGTCCTGAAGCCGAGCGAGGTCACGCCCCTCAACGCCTTCATCCTTGCCGAGATCATCGATGACGTCGGTCTTCCCGCCGGCGTCTTCAACCTGGTGAGCGGCACCGGGCCGGTCGTCGGCGAGGCCATCGCCGCCCACCCCGATGTCGACATGGTGTCGTTCACGGGATCCACCCGCGCCGGCAAGCGCGTGAGCGAGCTGGCTTCTCAGACGGTGAAGACCGTCGCCCTCGAGCTCGGCGGCAAGTCGCCGAACGTCATCCTCGACGACGCCGACTTCCAGCAGGCCGTCACCGACGGCGTCGGCAAGGCGTTCCTCAACTCGGGCCAGACCTGCAGCGCGTTGACGCGCATGCTCGTTCCCCGCTCGCGTCTCAAGGAGGCGGAGGACATCGCGGTCGCAGCGGCGGAGACCTACACGCCCGGTGATCCGTTCGACGCCGAGACCCGGCTCGGGCCGCTCGTATCCGATGTCCAGCGCCAGCGCGTGCGCGGCTACATCGAAAAGGGCATCGAGGAGGGCGCCAAGCTCCTCACCGGCGGCCCCGATGCTCCCGACGGCCTCGACAAGGGCTACTTCGTGAAGCCCACCGTCTTCTCCGAGGTCCGCAACGACATGACGATCGCCCAAGAGGAGATCTTCGGGCCGGTCCTGTCGATCATCCCCTTCGAGGACGAGGAGGACGCGGTGCGCATCGCCAACGACACGGTCTACGGCCTGGCCGGCGGCGTGTGGTCTGGTGATCCCGAAAGGGCGAAGGCCGTTGCCCGCCGCATCCGAAGCGGGCAGGTCGAGGTCAACGGCGGGGCGTTCAATCCGATGGCACCGTTCGGCGGCTTCAAACAGTCGGGCCACGGGCGTGAGCTCGGCAAGTTCGCCATCGAGGAGTTCCTCACCACCAAGTCGCTGCAGCTGTAATCCGTAGTGCAGCTGTGATCACTGCAGCTGCAGCCACCAGCGGGGTACGTGAGCGGGGCTGCGCTCTACCGATCGGCAGCCCGAACCTGTTCCAGAGCAAGAATGAGCGCCGGCGTCGGCTCCATCGGCGCCTGGGGTGCGGCCGGCGGCGCGGTCGGGGGTGGTGTCGACGCCGGCGTTTGCGAAGCGGGCGACGGCGCAGCCGCGGGGGCTGGCGTCCGCGGACGGGCAACGACGCGCGGCGCGGGCGCCGTCGTCGCTGGCGCGCTGTTCAGTTGCATGAAGTCGACGGTCACCCAGACGCGCCCTCCGCTGTCGACGACGCCGATGCCGACGTAGTTCCAGACGGGGTCGATGAGGTTCTCGTAGTGGTGGGGGCTGTTGATGAACGCCTGCTGGATGACGTCCGGGGCGCCACCGACGCCGACGTTCTCACCGAGCTTGGTCCACGGAGCGCTGACCATGTTGGGAAGGTTCATGTTGTGGGAGATGTCCCCGGCGCGAGCCATGTTCGCCGACCAGTTGCGGGCGATCGACACGAGCGGTCCGTAGGACGCGAGCTGCGACAGGCCGTGCTCGGCGCGGAGCTGATTGGTGAGGGCGACAAATTGCGCTTCCTCCGACGCCGGGTCGGCGTGCGCCGCGGTGGCGCCCACCGTCGACAGGGCGGGTGCGAAGACTGCGATGCCCAAGAGCAACCCCAGCGCTTTGGCGAGAAGCCGGCGCCCGCTCGGCATTTGGCAGTCCCCTTTCGGCAGCCCGGCCGCCATGGAGCGCGTGTGTGCGCTCGGTAGGCCCGAGGCTTTGCGCACCCGGGTTTCCCCGGGATTGCCCTTTTCGTGGTCACTGCGTTATCGGCGCAGGATGCGACGACCTTTACCTCGTCGTCAGCCCTTCCCGCCTCGGTGGTGGCGGCCACGCGCCGGAGTGTTGGCGGTGCGGGTCTCGAGGGCAGTTGGCGGCGCTGCCGTCGGTGCCGTCGTCGGGACGGGGGTCGTGGCCGCTGTCGTCGGTGTCGTCGACGACGCCGGCTTGGGGTGTGACCCGCCGCTCAGAGCGAGCAACGCCAGCAGGACGACGGCGAGCACGGCCGCCACGGCCCACACGGCCCGGAGCGGGACACGCCGGCGCGTCGCCGCCGGCGGCAGTGGCATCGCGCCACCGACGAGCGTCGCCCCGGCGGTCGCGAGGACGGCGGTCTCTTCGCCGGTTGGGGCCACCGCGCCGGCGATCACGGTGGCGTCGTCGGGGGCGCCGCGCAGCGCCGACGCCATCTCCTCGGCCGAAGCGAAGCGGCGGGTGGGGTCCCGATCGAGCGCCCGCTCGACCGCGCCGGCGACACCGGGACCCACGTCGGGCCGAAGCGTCGCCAGCGGACGGTGGGCGCCGGTCTGCACCGCCTGGGCGACGGCGATGAAGCTGTCGCCGGTGAACGGCTTCTCGGCGGCGAGCGCCTCGTAGAGGACGACGCCCATCGAGTACAGGTCGGATAGGAACGTGGCGGGCGCGCCGGCCAGCCGTTCGGGGGCCAGGTAGGCGGGCGTCCCGACGAGCTGACCGGTGAGTGTGATGTCGGCGGTGCCACCCGCCGTCCCCGAGGCCATCTCCGCGCTCTTGGCGATGCCGAAGTCGGCGATCTTGGCCGTGCCGTCGTCGGTGAGGAGGATGTTGCCAGGCTTGACGTCGCGGTGGACGATGCCCGCGGCGTGGGCTGCGCCCAGCGCAGAGAGCACGCCGGTCGCGCCGGGCTCGAGCCAGTGCCACGAGACCGGGCCCTCGGCGATGACGTCGGCCAGCGTGCGGCCGGGGAGGCGCTCCATGACGATGTATGGCTGGCCGTCGTGCTCGCCCGTGTCGAAGACCGACACCGCGTTGGGGTGCGACAGTCGGGCGGCGGCACGCGCTTCGGACTCGAAGCGGACACGCACGTCGTCGCGCTCGGCCATGTCCGGTCGCAGAAGCTTGATCGCCACCTCACGGCCCAGCCGCCGGTCGACGCCCGTGTGGACGTCGGCCATCCCCCCGCGCCGAAGCAACGGCCCGAGCTCGTAACGACCGCCGATGAGGACGCCCTCGTGCGTCGTCTCCATTTGGGCTTGTGTACCCCGACCGGGGTCCGCAGGAACAACGGGGGCTACCTTGCGCCT
Organism: Acidimicrobiia bacterium; assembly: GCA_019244985.1. Taxonomy (GTDB): domain Bacteria; phylum Actinomycetota; class Acidimicrobiia; order Acidimicrobiales; family AC-14; genus CADDZP01. Next base: position 5,855 of record JAFASB010000224.1, read on the forward strand.
ATGGACGTTCACGGCCGTTGCGATTCCCGGTTCGAGGCGGTGCGGGGCGCCTTCGCCCGGAACTTCGAGGAGCTGGGTGACGTGGGAGCCGCCGTCGCTGTGCGCGTGGACGGGGAGCCCGTTGTCGATCTCTGGGGTGGCCTCGCCGATGCGGCTGCCGAGAAGCCGTGGGACGAAGACACGCTCGCCCTCGTGTTCTCGACCACGAAGGGCTGGACCGCCGTCTGCGCCCTGCTCCTCTGGGAGCGCGGCGTGCTCGACATCGACGCGCCCGTTGCGAGCGTGTGGCCGGAGTTCGCGGCGGCGGGCAAACAGTCGATCACGACGCGCCAGTTGCTCAGCCACCAGGCCGGGCTGCCGGCGTTCGACGAACCGATGACGATCGAGGAGTGTCATGACCTCGACATCGTCAGCGCTCGACTTGCGGGGCAGAGCCCGCGGTGGGAACCGGGCACGGCGCACGGCTACCACGCCATCACCTACGGATGGCTGGTGGGTGAGGTGATCCGGCGCGTGAGCGGGCGCACGGTCGGCCAGCTCTTCGCCGAAGAGGTCGCGGATCCTCTCGAGCTCGATACGCACATCGGCCTGCAGGCACTGGACTTCCCCCGGGTCGCCAAGTTGCTGCCGATGGATCTCAACAACATCTCACCGTCGCTGCTGAACGACCCGCGGATGCAGGCCATTGGAGCGCAGATCCT
>JAFASB010000356.1 GCA_019244985.1 Acidimicrobiia bacterium
CCGAGCGCCTCGATCTCCTTCACGGTCTGGTTGGCGGCCTCTTGGTCGCGCCGGTAGTTGACGGCGACGTCGGCACCATCGGCCGCGAGGCCCAGCGCGATCGCGCGGCCGATGCCACGACTGCCGCCGGTCACAAGCGCGACGCGACCTTCCAAACTCACAGCGCAGGACAGTAGCGGTCGGTGCCCGTCAGGAAGCCGTGCAGACCGACGCCACCAGCGCCGGCGTCGAGCCCAGTTTTGCCTTCTCGACGTAGGCCGCCGCACCCAACGCCGTAGCCCGCTCGGCGATGTCGCGGCGCCGGCCCAGCGCCGACACGACGACGACCGCCGTGTCCGGCGCCACCCTGCGGATCAGCGGCAGCGCCTCCCACCCGCCCATTCCCGGCATCAGGATGTCGAGCAGCACGGCTTCGGGCTGCAGGCGTTCGGCGAGGCGCACCGCTTCCTCACCATCGAGCGCCTCCCCCACGACGTCGAACCGCCCGTCGCGTTCGAACAGCGTGCGAGCCAGGAAGACGATGTCGGCCTCGTCGTCGACGAGCACCACCTTCGCTCTGGCTCCGTCCCCGTCCCCATCGGTCGCCATGGTCCTCGACCGTACGCCGCAGTCGTTGACGGTTCAACTATGCGGACAAACCGGACACCCACTCGAAGCGGGCTCGGCGAGCCCGGCCCTACTCGACGACGTCGGCTGCGGCGAAGGTGAACGGCCCGAACTCGAAGGCGGGGACGACCAGATCGGCGTCGCCCTCCCACGCCAAAGCGCGGACCTGGGCGGCGCTGCGCCGCCCGGTGAGGGCCCGAAACAGCTCGAAGGGCGTCCCTTCGAGCGACGCCGCCGGCTCCCCGTCGCCGACGGTCCACTCGCGGTCGGCGGCCTTCACGCGCACCGCCGGAAGCCGGCGCGCCTCGAGGCTGGCGGCGAGACCCATGGTCACCGCGAAGTCGAGGCCGACGAGCACGCCTGCGGCATCGCGCCCACCCGGGCGCGCCAGCGCGCCCCGAATGTCGTGCTCGTGGGTCGTGAGGTCGAGGACCCACTGCTCGTCGGTCCGGCCCGGGAAATGCTCCGCGATCGCTTCGACGGGAGGCGCCGCCTCGGACCATTCGGCGAGGATGTCGTCCACCGACTTCTGCCTCCGCGCTTCGACCTGAGCGGCCGTCCACGGTTCGGTGGCGACGCCCTGCATGTTCCCGGCGAGGACGTCGGCGCACACCCCAGTGACGTGGGCGACCACGTCCCGGACCGCCCACTCCGGGCAGCCGGGAACCGACGCCAGGTGCTCGTCGGTCGACGCCGCCCCCACCAGGTCCGCCAGGCGCTGCCGCCCGTCGGCGTAGATCGGGCCGATGCCTTCCATGCGCTCAACTGTAGGTGGATTGACCCCATACGCTCCTGGGCAGAGTGCATCCGATGTCCCACCGCCGACCAATGGGCGCTGTTGTGGCCGCCGCCGGGCTCGCCGCGCTCGTCGTCGTTCTGGTCGCCACCCCCGATTCCCAGGGATTCATCCTGGCCGCGTGGGTCCTCGTTTTGGCCGGCGTGGCCGCCGTCGCCCTCGGCATCGTGCTCGGGTTCAGGCACCAGGCGGGGATAGAGACGCCCGACGCCGATCAGCACTACCTCACCGCCGACTGGGTCGGAGGGGCCCAGCTGTTCACGGTGGGCGACCGGGCCGAGCCGCCCGCGCCGGAACCGACGCCCGAGCCGCTGACGAACCCGGAGACGCCGCCCGCGGTCAAGCCCAACCCGAAGTCCGAGCCCGAAGCGCAGCCGGTCGTCACCAACCGGCAGTGGGGCCGCTATCCGCGCGTCGCCGCTGCGGTCACGTTCGCCAATGGCGTGCGTGAGCTAATCAGGACAACCCGAGCAGGTCAGTAACGCCGTGGTCTCGCCCGGCGAGGTACCCGCCGTCGACGGCGACGGCCTGGCCGGTCACGAACGACGCGTCGGCTGACAGCAGAAAGGCTGCCACGGCCGCGATCTCGTCTGGACGCGCCCAGCGACCCAGCTTGTGTTCACGCACGATCGCGGCCTTGGGCTCCTCCATTCCCTCCATGTCGAAGATCATCGCCGTCATCGGTGTCTCGACGAAGCCCGGACAGATGGCGTTCGCCCTGATGCCCTTGCGGCCGTAGTCGATGGCCACGTTCTTGGTCAGCAGCACCACGCCGC
>JAFASB010000394.1 GCA_019244985.1 Acidimicrobiia bacterium
AACGTGCTGACGAACATGACCCCCGCAGATCTGAGTGGCCTCAGTCAGGGCCTGTCGGGTCTCGTCGGCCACGAGGACGACATCCGCAACGGGCTGGCGGCATGGGGGCAGATCGGTGACACCCTCGGCCAGCACCACGCCGAGCTCGGCGACCTGCTGTCGGCGTCGGCGCAGTTGACGTCAGCCCTGAACGCCGACCGCGACCAGTTGTCCAGCGCCATCACGGGGTACGCAGCCCTGGGTCAGACACTCGCCAAACACACGGGCGAGCTCGAGGACATCCTCAAGAAGGGCGCCGAGTTCGGCACCGTCGGCAACTCGCTGCTCACCGACGCCAACGCCCCGCTGAAGAACGGCGTGCTGCCCGGCCTGGACACCACGTTCCACACGATGGCCACCCGGCCGGTCAAGGTGCAGGAGACCGTCAAGTGGGTACCGGACTTCATGCAGAAGGTCGGCTACGTGCTCGACGGGTCCACCATGAACATCGGTGTCGGCAACAGCTTCCCGCTGTTCCCGACCTACCAGCCCGACATGGCCGTGCCCATCTACGGAGAAGGCCTGCGGCTCGACAAGATCTTCCTGCCGACGCTCGCCCAGAAGATCGAGCTCGACCTGAGCCCGCCCACGGGGATGGAGGGCCAGGCACCGCCGATGATGCTGCGGATCCTCAGCCCCGAGGAGGCGGCCAAGGCCATGCAGAGCCCCGCCGATCTGGCCCAGGTCCAGCAGCAGGAGCAACAGAAGATCCAGACGGAAGGGCCGAGCGAGAACCCCTAGCGGGCGGACCGACTACAGGACCTGGACGGATGCGACCTTGTGGTCCTTCTCTTGTACGGTGATCAACAGGCCGGTGTGCACGAGCTGGGGCTGCGCCTGGCTCCCCTCGGAGGTAATTGTTTGATCGACGACCACGAAGAAGGTCGCCCGACCGCCGGAGACGCTCTGGACGCGGGGTCCGACGACGATGTCTCCGGTGCTGATCGACTTGTTGGCGGCGATGCGGTCGGTGAAGTTCGGTCCCATGGCCGACTGGAAGTCCCGCTCGAACCCGGGCGTCCCGAGATCGAGCACCCGCTGGATGTCGGCGTCGAGCCGGTTGTGGTCGAAGGAGGTCACCGCCACAGCGAAGCGTCGTGCAAGGTCAGCGTCGGCGGCGGAGGCGTGGGCGACGCTTCGACTCGATCCGAGCAGGGTGATCAGCTCGAACGCCAGCAGGGCGACGAGCAGCGCCAGCACCAGCCAGCTGAGGATGCGGCCGCTGTCACGACTGCGTCTCCGGGGCTCGCTGGCGGGGGCGTCGACAGCAGCGGGGACGCCGACCACGGGGGCATCGTACCGTCGGAGCGCACCGCGCAAGCCCGCCGGAGCGCCACGTGGCTCGCCGCCGGCGTGCTCGCCGTCATCGTCGCCGTGCTGGCGATCGTGATCGTCGTTCGCGGACCGGGCGCGAAGGGCCGGCAGGACGACGTGAAGGACACGGCGCAGAAGTTCGCCATCGCCCTGTCGACGTACGACTACCACCACCTCAGCCGCGACCTCGGCAAGGTGAAGAACATGGGCATCGGCAACTTCCGGTACCAGTACCAGGACGTGCTCGGTGCGACCTCCTTCACCAAAGCGCTGTCCGACAACCAGGCGGTGGCCACGGCGAAGGTGAAGAGCGGTCCGTTCATCGCCGCCCTGACCACCGACGATGCCCGCACGTTCACGGTCGTGTCCCAGACGATCAAGGGCAGCTCGTCGCCGCAGGGCGAGACGCGGAACGTGCGCGTCGAGACGATCCTGGTGCGGACCTCGGCTGGGTGGCGCGTGGACTGGGTCCAGATCAGCTGATGCCCGAGCTCCCGGAGATGCAAGGGCTCGCGGAGCGGCTCGACTCGGCGTTGTCGGGCGCCACACTCACCGGCGTCGAGGCCCTGCAGTTCTCGGCGATCAAGACGGTGCTGCCGCCCGCCGACGCCGCTGTCGGCCACGAGGTCGCGTCGGTCGGCCGGCGTGGGAAGTACCTGCTGATCGACTTCGTCGACGGGCCGCGGATGGCCGTCCACCTCTCGCAGGGCGGACGAGTCGACCTGGAGGACACGCCGAAGCGCACGAAGCCCAAGGGTGCGGTCGTCCGCCTCCGCTTCGACGGAGGCCCCGACGTGCTGGTCAAGGAGTTCGGAACCGAGCGCAAGGCGGCGTGGTGGGTGCTCGAGCCCGGCGACCTCGGCCCGCTCGAGGGACTGGGACCCGAGCCGTTCTCAGACGAGTTCGCCGAGCTCATCCGCACCGGCCAGGACAAGCGCCGCATTCACACCATACTGCGAGACCAGCGCACCGTCGCCGGCGTCGGCCGCGGCCACACCGACGACATCCTCCACCGCGCCCAGCTTTCGCCGTACGCAAACCTCGCCTCGCTGTCCGACGACGAGCGCGAGCGCCTGCTGACCGCCGTGCATGAGATCCTCGACGCCGCCCTCGTCGGCGAGCGCAAGCGCACGGGCGGCCTCCCCACCAAGCTCTCCGACCGCTTCGTCGTCCATGGCCGGGCCGGTCTCCCCTGCCCCCGCTGCGGCGACGACCTCCGGCGGGTCTCCTACGAATCCCACGAAGTCGCCTATTGCCCGACCTGCCAGACCGGTGGCAAGGTGCTGGCCGACCGGCGACTCTCCCGTTTGATCCGGTAACTACGGCTCAAGAAGGGGTGCGTTCCGCCGCACCGAGACGTTCGGCTCTTCCCCGTCACCTGTTTCGCGTCGTCGGACGGCTGTGATCGGGCTGTCAATCGGCGGAATCACAGCCGCCCGAGCACTCCAAAGGGGAGAAGGCACCATGCGGCGGTTGTTCACGGCTGCCGATTCCGGCATGACGAGGCCGACACTGCGCTGGGGCGTGCGGACCGGAAGATGGCAGCGCCTCGAGCGCGAGGTGTATCTCGAAGGGCGGGAGCCGCCGAGCGAGCTCGAGAGCGCCAGAGCGCGCGTGTTGGCGGCGCGCACAGTCGCACGGGGAACACTCGCCGGCGTGCTGCACACGCTCGACAGCGTGACGCTCGACGGCTGGCCAACCCGCCGCAGTGCACCCCCTTGGTTGCGCAGTTCGATCATCGGCGATGTCCCGTGCGCGGACGGATTCACAACCCTCGTCGACCTTGCGCCACTCCTGACCGACCGGACCTGGGAGCATGCCCTCGAGTCGGCCCTCCGCAAAAGACTCACCACCATCGACGAGATCGAGTCACTGATCCCGGGGCTCAGCCGTGCACGGACGCCGGGCACTGCGCGGATTCGGCGGGTGCTTGCCCGGCGGCCAGCTGGGGCGCCGCCGACTGAGAGCCTGTTGGAGACGCTCATGGTGCAGCTCGCTCGGGAGGTCCGGGGCTTGCCGCCGCCGACGCGGCAGCTCGTCGTCTACGACGCCTACGGCGAGTTCGTGGCCCGCGTCGACCTGTGCTGGCCGCAGCTCGGCCTGTTCATCGAGCTCGACGGGCAGCAGCACAAGGGCCAGCCCGTCTACGACGCCCGCCGGGAGACCGCCGTAGTACCGGCAACCGGATGGCTGGTCGGGAGGTTCACCTGGTACGAGGTCGTCCACCTGCTCCGACAGACAACGCTTCGGCTCGCCGCCCTCGTGGAGCAGGCCAGGCGCAGGCCCCTCCGACAGTCCGCGTGACTGTCACACCCTCGCCGTACGCTTCGGGCGTGGTGGAGTTGAACGCGCAGCAGCACGATGTCAGAGACGAGCTGCTGCTGTACGGGCAGCCGCGGCCGACGCCTGACCGCGGCATCGGTCAGGCGCTTCGCCAGCGCGCCCTCCACGAGCTGACGGCGCTTGCCGGCGGGCTCGACCCGGCCGACTGGATCCGCGTCGACAAACACCGCCTCTCCCAGGCCCACACGTGCACGGGCTACCTCCGTGCGCGCACCGGCGAAGAGTTCGCATGGAGCGTCGCCAATGTGCGCGGCAAGGTCCTCCATCGGGCCCTCGAGGGACTGATCATGTCCGCCTACCGGCGGGCGCCGCTCGAGCTCGCACACGCCGCCATCGACGAGCTCGCCGAAGACGTCGACGACCGTGGCCCGGGGCCGTTCCTGGCAACGCTGCCCCAAGGCGACCGCCAGGACCTGGCCCGCGACGTCAACGACCTCGTCGTGAAGTTCGTCTCGGACTGGCCACACGTCCTCGCCGGCTGGTCGCCGCGGGTCGAGTCCCGGGTGAAGCTCGCCTTCGGCCCCATCCACCTGCAGGCCCAGTTCGACCTGGCCCTCGGCGTACCGATGGGGGACGAGGCACGCACCTTCATCGTCGACTTCAAGAGCGGCTGGATGAACAACGACCATCAGCAGGAGGCGCGCTTCTACGGCCTCATGGAGACCCTGCGCTCGCGCGTGCCGCCCTACCGAGTGGCGACCTACTACCTCGATAGCGGCGAGTACTCCTTCGACGACGTCGACGAGGACCTGCTGTGCACCACCTTCGACTGGATGGTCGAGGGCATCAAGCGCATCATCCTCGCCCGCTCCGACGATCCCGTCACCTACGAGCCGAGCGCCGCGTGCCGTTGGTGTCCCGGGCGCGCCGACTGCGACGACGGGCAGGAGTGGCTGGCGGCGTTCGGCCGCCACTCGGCCGCGTGACTGCAGAGATCCGCAAGGCCACCACTGCAGACGTCGACGCCGTACTCGCACTGTGGCAACGAGCAGGCGGGCCCACCGCACTCGTCGATCGCGCCGACGACGTCCAGCGCCTGATCGCGACGCCGACAAGCTCGTTGCTCCTCGCCGTCGACATCGGCGAGGTCGTCGGGTCGGTCATCGCCGGCTGGGACGCCTGGCGCGGCAACCTCTACCGCGTCGCCGTCGCGCCGGAGCACAGAAGCCAAGGTCTCGGGACACAGCTGATCAAAGCAGCCGAAGCCGACCTGCGAGCCAACGGCTGCCAACGCGTCACCGCATTGGTTCACCTCGAACTCGGCGATGCCGCGCCCTTCTGGGCCAAGGTCGGCTACGAGCACGACACCGAAGTCGGGCGCTTCGTGCGCAACCTCTGACTACTGGCGGTAGCCCTCCACCGTTCCGGGGTCCCGCACGTTCGCGTCGTCGGGGTCCTCGCCGCGGTGGCGCAGGCCACGGCGCTGGCGCAGCAGGTCCCAACACTGGTCGAGGGCGACCTCGAGCTTCGCCAGCCGGTCGCGATCGTCGTCGGCCAGGCCCTGGCCCTCCGACTTCTCGCGCAGGCCGTGCTCTTCGGCGACCAGCTTGTCGATGCGCTCGATGAGGTCCTGGTCGTCCATATGAACATCGCTCCCTAGTGAGTGGCGCCGAGACGCAGCTCGGCCTGCAGGTGACCATCGAGAGGCCTACCCATTGCGGCCATCCGCAGGTCGTACGTCATCGTTTCACCGTCGACCCTCACATCACGCTCGATGCTGTCGACCTGCTTGGCCGTCGCCGTCGGCGACACCGAGATGCTCGCCACCGAAATCGACGTGCCGCGCCGGTCGCCCTGGGCCACCTCGGCGTGGCCGTTGGGGTGGGCGACGACGAGCTCCACCGAGGTGCCGTCGACCAGTCGCCAGAAGCCAGCCTCGGCGTGGAGCGGCCGGCCGTCGTCGAGCGACCACGTGCGTTGGCTGAAGGCGAGCACGGGCTTGCCCACGTGCCACACCCGCAGCTCCTCGCCGTACTCGAAGGGCGAGATCGTCGAATAGAAGCCCTTGCCCTCGCCCATCCAGGAACCGAGAAGGAACCCGAGCGGCGCGATGTCGGGATGGAGCGCGGGCCCGTCCACGCCCGAACCCTAACTGGTGGTGGATGCCTTCTTGGCCCGGATGACGACCGGCCCGGTCGGCGTCGCACCCGTCAGCGCCCACTCCACCAGCGTGAGCACGCGCCGCGCTTCGGCGTGGTCCGGCGTCGTCTGCAGGATCTCGCTGTAGTGGGCGTGGGCCTCGATCAGAAGCTCACGGTCACCGCCGACAGAGCGGTAGAGCTGGGAGGCCGCCTCGTGCGGGTCTTCCTTCATGGCCGCTAACTCGAGTGCATGTCGAAGGACGACCCGCATGGACGCCTCGCTCGTCATGAGAACGACCCCCCCACGGTCACGCCATTTCGCGGGGTGTGGGGTTTGTGACGCGCGTTCTGCACATTCTCCCTTTGCGCGCGCTGAGTAATGTCCCGACCGTGATCCGGGTCGAAAAATCGGACAACGTCGCCACCATCACCCTCGACCGCCCCGAGGCCAAGAACGCTCTCACCGTCGAGATGCGCGACGACCTGGTCGGCGCCGTCCGCGACGCCCGCAGCGATCCCCGCGTGCGCGCCGTCCTTCTCACCGGCGCCGGCGACGCCTTCTGCGCGGGGATGGACCTCCGTGCCTCCACCGTGGCCCAGGCCGGAGGGGACGGCTTCGACACCCGCTCGACGTCCGAGGCCCTGCGCGTCGGCGTCCAGGCCGTCGTGCGCGAGCTCTGGGAGCTCGACAAGCCGACGGTCGCCGCCGTCAACGGGACGGCGGTCGGGCCGGGCGCCCACATCGCCCTAGCGTGCGACTTCGTCCTCGTCCACGACCAGACCCGGTTCGTGTGGACGTTCTCGCGCTGGGGGCTCGTGGTCGACGCCGGCGGCGCGTACCTCCTCCCCCGCCTCGTCGGCCTGCCACGGGCGAAGGCGATGGTCATGCTCGGCGAGAACGTGAAGGGCGCCGCGGCTGTCGATCTGGGTCTGGCCTACAAGTGCGTCGCCCCCGACGACCTCCGACCGGAGGCCGACGCGCTCGCCGCCCGACTGGCCGCCGGCCCGACGCGCTCCCTCGGCCTCTCCAAGCAGCTGCTCAACCGCACGTTCGAGACCTACCTGGCGTCGGCCCTCGAGCTCGAGGGCCAATTCCAGTCCCTGGCCACGACGTCGTCCGACCTCGCCGAAGGAATGGCGGCCTTCCGCGAGAAGCGGGACCCGAGGTTCACAGGGCGGTAGTGCCGCACCTCTTCTTCGCCGACGACGACTACGCCGTCATCGAAGCCGCGTGCGAACGGCTCATTCCCGGAGCAACCGATGCGGGCGTCGCCGACTACATCGACGGCCTGCTCGGCGCCTTCTCCACCGAACCCCCGCGCATCTGGGCGGGCGGGCCGTTCTCGGGACGCCACGGCGGCGACGCCGGCTTCGCTTCGTTCATCCCGCTGACGCGAATGGACGAGCTCGCGTGGCGCACGCGCATCGAGGGCTCCGGCGGGATCCCCGAGCGCGAGTTCAACGGACCCGTCGTCGGCCTGCAGGAGCGCTACTGCGAAGGCATCGCCGCACTCCGTGGCGACTTCACGACCCGCGACCCCGACGAGCAGGACGCCCGTCTCCATTCGCACCCGGACTTCACTGCTCTCCTCTACGAGCACGCCTGCGAAGGCATGTACGGCGCACCCGAGTACGGCGGCAATCGCAGCTCCTCGGGTTGGCGCGCCATCGACTTCGAAGGCGACGTGCAGCCGCTCGGCTACACCGACGCGGAAGTGAGCCGGCCGTAAGCCCGGCGCTGGACGCCATCGTCGTGGGTTCGGGTCCCGGCGGCAGCGCCGCCGCCGACGTGCTCACCGCGGCCGGGTGGTCGGTGGTCATCTTCGAGAAGGGCCGCAACCATCTCCTCGACCTCGCCGATCCGTCGCGGCTGAAGGGCGACTACTCCAACGACGAGATCAAATTCACCGTTCGTCACTTCCTCGGACCGGACCCATTCCTCGAGCCGCGCACCTTCCGGCGCAACCAAAGCGACGGTGACCACGCATTCGTCGGCGACGTCAACAACGTACCCTCCACGGTTGGCGGCGGTGGCGTGCACGCCGACGGCAAGCTTCCGCGCTTCCGCGAAGACGACTTCCACATGCACAGCGAGCACGGGCCGATCGACGCCGCTGCGCTCGCCGACTGGCCCCTGACCTACGACGACCTCGAACCGTTCTACGCCGAGGCCGAGCGGCTCGTCGGTGTGGCCGGGGACGCGGGAGCCAACCCCTTCGCGGCGCCGAGGTCGGGTCCCTACCCGATGCCACCCGGCGCGCCGATGTACGGGGCGACCCTGAGCGCAGGGGCGGCCCAGCGCCTCGGGTACCACCCGTACCCGGCGCCCACCGGCGCCAACTCCGTCCCCTACGGAGGCCGCCCGGCGTGCAACAACTGCGGGTTCTGCGCCTTCTACGGCTGCCCGATCCACGCCAAGGGCGACCCGCTCGCGCCTCTCCAGCGGGCACTCCTGACTGGTCGCGCCGAGCTGCGGCCGGAGACGTTCGTGTCCAAGATCAACGTCAACAATGGGATGGCGACGGGCGTGGATTACGTCGACACCCACGGCGCCACCCACACAGAAACGGCACGCCACGTCGTCCTCGCTGCCGGCGCCGTCGAGACGCCGCGCTTGCTGCTCCTCTCGGGGTTGGAGCACCCCCTGATCGGCCGTCATCTGATGTTCCACTTCCAGACGCTGGCGATGGCCGGCCTCCGCGAGCGCGTCCATCCGCACCGCGGCCGCTCGGTAACGCACGTCCACGACGACCACCTCGTCCCCGACGAGCGCTCCCAACGCGCCGCCCACGACGCCGGCTTGCCGTGGTTCCGGGGCGGGATGGTCGAGCACTGCGGGGCGTCGGCGCCGATCCAGGAGGCGAAGCTCTACCCGTGGGGGAACGCCCACGCCCGTTCGATGCGCGAGTCACCGCTGCGCGAACGCATGTGGGGTTTCACGATGCAGGGCGAAGACCTTCCGCAGTGGACCAACCGCGTCGACCTGGATCCGACGGTGCGTGACGTCCGCGGGTTCCCCGTCGCCCGCATCACCTACGACTCGCATCGCTTCGAGCTGGCGGCCTCTGCGCACTACGGCGAGCGGCTCACCGAGATCCTTCACGGCATGGATGCCGAGTGGACAGTCACCACGACGAGCCCCGACGCGTCGTTCCCCTACGGCGACTTCATCTCGCCGATCCCCCAGAGCAAGCACGTCATGGGGACCGCCCGAATGGGCGCCGACCCGTCGACGTCGGTCGTCGACCCCTACGGCCGCCTCCACGACGTCCCCAACATCGTGGTCGCCGACTCCTCGGTGTTCGTGACGTCGAGCGGCTACGGACCGACGCTCACCCTGGTCGCCCTCGCCCTGCGCGCCGCGAGGGCGCTCGCAGGAGGTGAGACGCCTCCCGCCATCGAATGACGAGTTGTGGACATCGCTCGCAGCACCAGGTCGCGGCCGCGCTTCACAATGCCCCTCGCCACTGCGATCGTCGTCCTGCTCCTTGGGCAACTCGTCGGACTCGCAACCCAGCTTCCGAACCATCAGGTCACTGCAACGGGGCCTGCTTCGGAAATGGCGCGCGGCATCCCCGCGGCACCGAATATGGACCCCTCGGCGCTACTGCTCGACACTGTCCCGACCGGGTTCGAATCCTTTTTGAGCGGAACCGTGACGCTCGACGCGGCAGCGGGCGCCGCCGCCAACTCTGATCTGGCAAAGACCAACCTGACGAACCTCGGATTCCGAACGGGCTACCAACACGGCTGGCGAAACCTTGCTGTCCATCAGGCGATCGTGGTGGTGGCAACAGAGTTCTCGTCGCCGGCCACCGCGGCGCTCCACAAGGTGCAGGTGGCGCGGGCGTGGGCCATGGAGCACAGAGACCGCTTCCCCGTGCCGGGCATCGCAGGTGCCATTGGCTCGAGGCACGTCCTGAGCGACCCCGGCAAGTACCCGGAGGCCGAAAACACCGTCGTATTTCGCGTGGAACGTTGGGAGTTGTCGATCGTCGTGGGAAGTGCCGTCGGTCCCGCCGGTGCGGTCCCGGTGACCGACGACCTTGCGCGACAGATCGCAGCCGGGGAGCTC
>JAFASB010000440.1 GCA_019244985.1 Acidimicrobiia bacterium
GTTGGACGCGCGAACGGCACGGGCGGGCGCCGTGCCATGGGCACTGAGCATGACGCAGCCACCGTCGGGGACGTCCTCGACATCGTCGACGAACCGAACGCCCAACCGTTCGAATCGAGCGACGACCTCGGCGTTGTGGACGATCTCGTGCACGCAATACACGGGCTGCGGCCAGAGCCGGACCATCCACGCCAGCGCTTTGATCGCCGCTTCCACGCCGGCGCAGAACCCCCTCGGCTCGAGGAGAAGGACTCGATCGACTTTCACAGAAACTAATTTAGTGCTAAATAGAGTCCATGGCCATTCCGTTGCACCACGTTCCGTACATCGAGGCGGACCTGTTCGGTCAGTCAGACGCGGTCGGCCCCGTTGCCCGGCGGGTCGAACGGCGCCTCGAGGAGATCCTGCGAAGCGAGCGGGGGCGCTGGCTCGCCGAGCGCGATGAGCTGGCCGGGTTGTTCGGTGCCCTCGAGGAAGCGGTCCTCGGCGGCGGCAAGCGCCTACGTCCGGCGTTCTGCTACTGGGGCTTTGTCGGGGCGGGGGGTGACCCCGGCCGTGAGGCCGTGATCGACGCCGGCGCTGCCCTCGAGCTGCTCCACGCGTTCGCCCTCGTGCACGACGACGTGATGGACGGCTCGGAGCTCCGCCGCGGCAGACCCGCGATGTACCGCCGTCTGAGGCGCGATCACCAACGCGCCGGCTGGACCGGCGACGGCCGGCGCTACGGCACCGGCGTCGCCGTCCTCGTCGGCGACCTGGCGTTCGCGTACGCAGGCGCGTGCACTGCAAATCTGCCGGCCGAGTCCCGCTGGTTGTGGCACGAGCTGTGTCTCGAACTGACGATGGGTCAGTACGTCGACATGCAGGGTGCTGCTCTGGCCGACCACGACACGGCGCGGGCGAGCTGGGTCGCGGCGTACAAGTCGGGCCGCTACACCGTGGAGCGCCCCTTGCACCTGGGTGCGTCGCTCGTGGGCCTGAACGAGGGCCTGAGCGCCGGGTACTCGGCGTTCGGTTCACCGTTGGGCGAGGCGTTCCAGCTCCGCGACGACGTGCTGGGCGTATTCGGTGACGAGGCGGTCACCGGGAAACCCGTCGGGGCCGACCTGCGCGAGGGCAAGCCCACGCTTCTGCTCGCCTTCGCCGCTGAGCGCAGTGGGGCGGCGGGAGCGCCGATTCTCGCCCGTGTCGGTGCGCCCGACATGAACGAGGTCGACGAGACGCGCGTGCGCCGGTTGTTCGTCGACTCCGGCGCCCTCGCCGCCGTGGAGCGCGCCATCGACATTCGGGTGCAACGGGCCCTGCGCGCCCTCCACGAGGTTGACGTCACGCCGGCGGCGAGGGATGCGCTCGCCCAGCTGGCGGCCGCCGCCGCCTGGCGGGATTGCTGATCGTGGGCGACGTTGTCGTCGTCGGCGCCGGCCTCGGCGGGCTGTCCGCCGCGTGCCATCTCGCAGGTCTCGGTAACCAGGTGACGGTGGTCGAATCGGCCGCCGACGCCGGGGGTGCGGCCGGGCACCTCGAAGTCGACGGCTACCACTTCGACACGGGCCCGACGGTGCTGACCATGCCCGCCATCATCGAGGCGACGTTCGCGGCGGTCGACGCCGACATGGCGGACTTCCTCACCCTCCTGCCCGTCGACCCGATGTACCGGGCGTGCTTCGCCGACGGCTCCACCATCAGGGTCCTCCGGGGTCGCCATGCGATGGCCGACGAGATCCGCCGGACGTGCCACGCGCGGGAAACGGTCGCATTTCACCGCTTCTGCAACTGGCTTACCGACTTGTACGAGCTCGAGATGGGCTCGTTCATCGACCGCAACTACCGCTCGCCCTTGGACCTCCTGCGCCCGGCGCGACCCGCCGTCCGCCTGCTGCGCATGGGAGGGCTCCGCGCCCTGGCGCCCAAGGTCGCGTCATTCTTCGCCGACGAACGCCTGCGCCGCCTGTTCAGCTTCCAGGCGCTGTACGCCGGCGTCTCGCCTCAGCACGCACGCGCCCTCTTTTCAGTGATCACCTACATGGACACCGTCGGCGGCGTGTACTTCCCGGCGGGCGGGATGCACCAGGTGGCAGCGGGGTTGGCAGCAGCAGCCCAGAAGGCCGGCGTCGAGTTCCGCTACTCGGAGCCCGTTGAAAGGATCGTTCTGACCACGCGTGAAGGGGGACCGGTTCGGGGCGTCCTCCTGCGTTCGGGTGAGCACGTCCACGCCGATGCCGTCGTGTGCAACGTCGACCTGCCTACCGCCTACCGCCGGTTGCTACCCGGTCTCCCGGCGCCCGGGCCGTTGCGGCGGGCCCGCTATTCGCCGTCGGCGGTCGTGTGGCATGCGGGCTTCGCGCGAGCGCCGCGGGAAGACGCCGCCCACCACAACATTCACTTCGGTGCGGCGTGGGACGACGCCTTCGACGCCCTCCTCGGCCGTGGCTCGCTGATGCCCGATCCGTCGATTCTCGTCAGCGCGCCGACGCGGACCGATGCGTCGCTCGCCCCCGCCGGCCATCACGTCGCCTACGCGCTGGAGCCGGTCCCCAATCTGAAGGCCGGCATCGACTGGCACGCCGAGCGACCGGCGGCTCGCGAACGGTTGGCGCGCCGGCTGGGTGCCCTGGGCTACGGCGACGATCCACGCGCGGAGGCGCTGTTCGACCCGACCGACTGGCGCCGCCTCGGCATGACCGAGGGCACGCCGTTCTCGCTCTCCCACACGTTCCTGCAATCGGGCCCGTTCCGGCCCCCCAACGTCGACGCCCGTGCGCCCGGCCTCGCCTTTTGCGGGGCGGGCACGGTACCGGGAGTAGGAGTCCCCATGGTCCTGTTGTCCGGCAAGCTCGCCGCCGAGCGCATCGGGTCGGCGGCATGAACACCGATCGCGTCGTGCTGGCCGCCTCTTATGGCGCCTGCCGGCGGCTGAACCGCCAACACGGGACCACGTACTACTGGTCGACTTTCCTGCTACCCCGGTGGAAGCGGCCGCACGTCCATGCCCTCTACGCCCTCTGCCGGTACGCCGACGACATCGTCGACGTCCGGCGCGGCCGGCCCGGTCAGCGCGCCGCCGCGCTGGCGGGCTACTGCACCCGGTTCTTCGACGACCTCACGATTGGGTCGTCCGACCATCCGATCCTGGCGGCCGCGGTCGACACCGCCGTGCGCTTCGAGATCGACCGCTCGTGCTTCCGACGGTTCTTTCGCTCGATGGCGATGGACTTCACGACCAGCTCCTATGACACATGGGAAGACCTGTGTGAGTACATGGACGGGTCGGCCGTCGTCATCGGCGAGATGATGCTGCCGATCCTCGAACCCGTCTCCCGTGGCGCGGCTCGCCCGGCTCGCGCTCTCGGCATGGCCTTCCAGCTCACGAACTTCCTGCGTGACGTCGGCGAGGATCTCGATCGCGGTCGTGTGTACCTGCCCCTCGAGGATTTGGTCCGATTTGGCGTCGACCCGGAGCGCCGGATCGTCGACGACAGCTGGCGCGCCCTGATGGCCTTCGAGATCGAGCGGGCTCGCCGGCTCTATGCCAGGGCCGATCTGGGCGCCGCTCTTCTCCCGCCGTCCTCGGCGCGGTGCATGCGCGTCGCACGGGTGCTGTACTCCCAGATCCTCGATCGCATCGAGGCCAACGACTACGACGTCTTCTCGACGCGCGCTCGAGTGTCCGCACCGGAAAAGGCGACGCTCGTCCTCGGCACGATGGGGCAGAGGAACCCGTACGGAGCGGCGCCGGTGCGGTGGTGGATTCCGTGGGACTCGGCCACCCAACGCAGGTACCACCCGCGCGCTCGGAAGGCGGGCCCGCAGCGCTCGTGAATGCACAGATCGTGCACCGCGAGGTACGCGAGGCCGTACGCCGTCACGCCGACGCCTGCCCAGACCGCAAGGTTTGCGCCGGCGAGCGACGCGACAACCATGAACCCAACGGTGGTCGCCGCCAAGACGACGGGATAGAGGTCGTTCCGCTCGAGGCCGCGACGCCCGCCGCTGCGGTGGTGGCTGCGGTGCCAGGCCCATCCCCGACGGTGCATGACGGCGCGGTGCAGCAGAGCGGCGGCGGGCTCCATGAGCACTGCGCTTGCGACGGCCACGATCGCAGTGGTCACCGCAGCACCCGGATGATGCGGGCGCGGTTGTAGCGCTGGATGGCGATGAACGGAAGGTTGGCGACAACCCCGTACGCGGCCATCGCCGCCAACAGCGCCGGCGGGTTCCAGAAGGCGAACACTGGGGTGGTCGCAGCGACGAGCCAGTGCACGAGCTCGGCGCGGCGGGTCTCGATCGCGAAGTCCCGCAGGCCGTCGGCGTCGCGTCCCCGAAGGTGACGCTTGCTCACCCCGCCGGAGAACAGCGCCCCCGCGTCGGGGAGACGGTCTTTCCATCTGCGGATTCGCGTGCGTTCGTACAGCCGTCCGTCGTCTTCGAACGCTCGCGGTCGTGTGACGAAGTTGTCGTTGGCGAGTGCGCCCGCAGGCAGGCGGTGGCACGCGTACCCGACGAGCGCACTCCAGCCCGCCCATGCCAACGAGTCCACGACCACCAAGCCGATCAGCGATGTCACGCCGCCTCCACAGTCCGCCCCCGCCAGCGCACCTTGCGCCGGATCTTGGTGAGCCAGACCGAACGGATGAACAACGCCACGAAGGCGACGACCGGTACCGGGAAGAGCGCGGCGGTCACGGGACCGAACCGGCCGACCCGGCGCCAGAGGACCGCAAGCTGCACCGCTACGGCGGCGTACGCGACCAGCGCGGTCAGCGAGAACGCAGTGACGAAGGGAAGGGCGCCCGCCTGGATGCATGCGCCGATCCACAGCACGGTCGCCGCCAGGCGCGCAGGTGGTACGGAGGCGGCCCCAAGGGCCAGGTTCTTGGACCAACCCTCGACCAACGTGCTGAACCCGGCCGGGTACATGCGGTATCTGATGTCGCCGCCGCCGAGGGCGAGGACGGGTACGCCGCACGCTGCAGCGCGGCCGCCCAGGGCGACGTCCTCGGCAACGGCGTCCCGCACGGCTGCGTGTCCGCCGATGCGGTCGTACGCCGGGCGGGTCACGGCCATCGCCGGGCCGAAGGCCACCGGCCTCTGACCGGTGCCAGATGCCATGACCGCCACGAGGTTGCAGAAGGCGGAGAGGTGCTCGTATGGCCGCTCGACTGCGTGCCAGGGCTGCACCGAGACGAGGCCGTCAGTGTCTTGCGCTGCGGCTGCGAGGGCGCTGACGAATGTGCGGCCGGGCCGGGTGTCGGCGTCGAGGAAGACGAGCACGTCGGCGCGCGGGTCGCTCGCCAGTGCTCCCTGCCAGCAGGCGTTCGCTTTGCCCGTCCATCCCGCCGGGGGAGCGGTCGCCACGACCTTGGCGCCCGCCGCCAGTGCCACCGTCTTGGTGGCGTCGCTGGAGCCGTCGTCGACAACGAGGACGCCTGCGGGCGCCGGCGCGCTGAACATGAGGTCGTGCAACAGAGCAGGGAGGGTGTCCTCCTCGTTGCGGGCGGGGATCACGACCGCTGTCTCGGGAGGTGCCGATGTGGTGGTTGGTAGTGCTCGATGGCGACCGGCGAGCGCCCAACCCGCCACCCATCCGGCCGCGACGATCACGAGAGCTGTGGTCATGCCCTCCTCCTCGCCCGCTCCCACAGCAGCAGCACGAGCGTGAGAAGCGCGAAGCCGAAGACGAAGTCCTCGACGGGGGTCCCCCATGCGACGCGGACACCGAGGGTCTCGGAGTTCCGGTACAGGACGATCGGGGCCGAGCGCTTCGTGAGCCAGCCGTCCACCAGCACCTGGAACCCAAAGGCGATCACCAGAGTCAGCACGTACTCGACACGCGCGAACAGCCCGGTGCGCAGCCACAAGAGCTCGATGGCGATCACCGCGCCGGCGGCCATGGCCGCTGCGACCGTGTACTCAGGCACGGCGCCATCGGTTGAGCACGAGGTGCACCGCCTCGTAGGTCAGCAGGCCGCACACGGGCACGACGATGAAGAACACCAGCTCCTCGACGGGGACGTTTCCCGGTACGCGCAGTCCCGTCACGAATCGGCTGCTGAACCACCAGTCGCCCCGATGAATCGAGACCGAGTCCCACGCCATGAAGACGAGGACGGGCACAATGAGCACGCTGATCAGTCGTCGGGGCCGTCGCCACACCCGGGCTCCGACGACGAACTCCAGCGGGAGCGTCACGGCGATGCAGGCCGCCAGCAACAGCAGGTACTGATAGCGGTCGATGCTCATACTCCCTCCATAGCGGATTGTGCTGCGAGACTAGGCTAATTTACTGCTAAATGGAAGGCGACGAAGAGCTCAGCTTGCGGGACGCGGCCGAGCGTCTCGGCGTGCACTACATGACGGCGTACCGGTACGTCCGTCTGGGGCGGCTGCCGGCCCGGCGCGTCGGGCGCGAGTGGCAGGTTCGCACGAGCGACCTCGAGGCGCTGCTTCGCGAGGCGCGGAAGCCGGAGAGGCAGGCAGCCGATGATGGCTCTTCGGCTCTCGGACGAACGCGCTGGGAGACGCACCGGGCTCGACTGTTCAACCGTCTGGTGGCGGCCGACGAGCCTGGGGCCATGACCGTCGTCGAGAACGCAGTGGCGGCCGGCGCCGCGCCCCAGGACGTGTACATGGAGTTGCTCGCCCCGGTCCTGCGGGACATCGGCGACCGGTGGGCGGCGGGGGCCGTCGCCGTCGCCGAAGAGCACACGGCGACGTCGGTCGCGGCGCGCATCGTCGCCCGGATGGGACCCCGCTTCAACCGGCGGGGCCGTCGTCGCGGCACGGTCGTGCTCGCCGGGGTGGCGGGCGAGACACACTGGCTCCCTCTGGCTCTTCTCGCCGACGTCCTGCGCGGTGCGGGCTGGCGGGTGGTCGACTTGGGCGGTGACACGCCCACCGGCTCGGTGCTCGACGCCGTGCAGGCCGAGGGTGACGACCTGGTGTGCGTCGGGCTCAGCGTCGCCAGTCGCCGAAGCCTCCCTGCCGCGAAGGAGTGCGTCGCGGCCGTCCATCGTCGCTTCCCGTCGCTGCCGGTCCTGGTCGGCGGTCCGGCCGTGAAAGACGCCGCCGCCGCCCGCCGGCTCGGTGCGGACGCGTGGGCACCGAACGCGACCGGGGCTGTCGAACTGCTGGCCGCCGGCGTGGTCCGCCGTGACTGAGGGGCCGACCCGCGGTCGGGTGCTCGTCACCGGGGCCACCGGCTACGTCGGTGGGCGCCTCGTTCCCCAACTGCTCGACGCTGGTTACCAGGTGCGTTGCCTGGCGCGAACGCCGTCGAAGGTCGCTGGGTTCCCGTGGTCGGGTGACGTCGACGTCGTGGCGGGCGACGTGACCGACGCTGCGTCAGTCCGAACTGCGCTCACCGGCTGCGCAGCGGCGTACTACCTCGTCCATTCGATGGGGGGTGAGGGCGCCTTTGCCGAGCGCGATCGCGCCGCTGCAGCAACCTTTCGGGATGCTGCGGCCGGCGTCGACGGACTGCGTCAGGTCATCTACCTCGGCGCGTTGGGAGACGACCGCGACCCGAACCTGTCGCCGCACCTCCGTAGCCGCCAGGAGGTCGGCCGGGTGCTCGCCGAGGGTTCGGTGCCGGTCACCGAGCTTCGCGCCGCAGTGATCATCGGGTCGGGATCGGCGTCGTTCGAGATGCTGCGTCACCTCGTCGAACGGCTGCCGGCGATGCTGACACCCCGGTGGGTGCGTACGCGGTGCCAACCCGTTGCCATTCGCGATGTCCTGTACTGGCTGGTCGTCGCTGCGGACGAACCAAAGGCGCGCGGCCGCGTCTTGGAGATCGGCGGCGCCGACGTCGTCACCTACGGCGAGATGATGCGCGTCTACGCCGAGGTCGCGCACCTCAGGCGCAGGGTGGTCGTGCCCGTTCCGCTGCTGACTCCTCGGCTGTCGTCGCTCTGGATCGGGCTGGTGACGCCGCTGCCGCCGTCACTCGGGCGCCCCCTGGTGGAGGGCCTGAGCAGTGAGGTGATCGTGCGAGACCGGCCCGCGGCCGACGTGCTCCCGCACACGCCGCTGTCGTTTCGCGATGCAGTCGAGCGCGCCGTGCGGCGCGTCGAGCATCTTGAAGTGGCGACCACGTGGGCGGGGGCCGACCTGACGTCCGGGCCGGCCGACCCACTTCCGACTGATCCGGACTGGGCTGGGGGCACGCTGCTTTCCGACGAGAAGGAGACGGCTGCGGCGGCGCCGGCGACCGCCGACGACCTGTTCGCCGTCGTGGAAGGAATTGGTGGCGTCCACGGCTGGTACGTCACGCCCGCGCTGTGGTGGCTGCGCGGTGCTACGGATCGGGCCGTCGGTGGGGTCGGGCTCCGCCGCGGTCGCCGGCATCCCGACCAGCTCCGGGTGGGGGACGCGCTCGACTTCTGGCGGGTTGAGGCGTACGAGCCGCCCCGCCTGTTGCGACTCCGGGCCGAGATGCGATTGCCAGGCCGGGCGTGGCTGGAGTGGCAGATCGAGCCGCTTCCATCGGGTGGCGCCCGGCTCTGCCAGCGAGCGCTCTATCACCCGCGTGGCCTCTGGGGTAGGGCCTACTGGTGGTGCCTGCTCCCGTTCCACGCGCTCATCTTCGGTCGCCTGGCCCACGCCATCGCCACACGCGCTGAGGAACGCGGCGTTGGTCGCGGGCCCACCGCACTTTCTGTCACACCTCGTCTGTAGGGTTGTCGTCGGCGCTCGAGCAGCCGGCGCAAACGGCGCTCCTCATTCGTCGTGTGATCGAGGAGACGTGCCGTGCTCGCCACCGTCCCGTCCGCAACCTTGCTCGGTGTCGAGGGCCGTCCGGTCGCCGTCGAGTGTCAGGTGTCGAACGGCTTGCCGGGATTCACCGTGGTCGGCCTGCCCGATACCGCGTGCCGCGAAGCGCGTGACCGGGTGCGGGCCGCGTTGCTGTCCAGCGGGCTGACATGGCCGCAGCGGCGGGTAACGGTCAACCTGGCGCCGTCGGGGATCCGCAAGACGGGCGCCGGGCTCGACCTTCCGATCGCCATCGCCCTTCTCGTTGCCAACGACGAGCTCGACGGCGAAGCCGTTGCCGGCATGGCGTTCGTCGGCGAGCTCGGCCTAGACGGATCGGTGCGCCCCGTGGCGGGGACGGTCCCGCTCGTCGAGGCGATCTCGGCCCGCAGGGTCGTCGTGCCGCTCGCTTGTGGCGCCGAAGCGGCGCTCGTGGGCGGTTCGGAGGTGCGCGGTGCGGCGACACTCACGTCGCTGGTCGCGTCCCTCAAAGGCGAGGGGAGCTGGCCCGCACTGCCGCGCCTCTCGCCGCCACCGGTGCCACCGCCGCCCGACATGTGCGATGTGCGCGGCCAGGACGTGGGACGGGCCGCCGTCGAGGTCGCGGCTGCGGGCGGCCACCACCTCCTCCTCAGCGGACCGCCCGGCGCCGGCAAGACGATGCTTGCTCGCCGTCTACCTGGTCTGCTCCCGGCGCTCGAACGCGACGACTCACTCGTGGCGACGCGCGTCTACTCGGCTGCTGGACTGCCACTGCCCGAAGGCCTCGTCACGCGGGCGCCGTTCAGGGCCCCCCACCACGGCGCCTCGCTCGTGTCGCTCATCGGAGGCGGGTCGGGTTGGATGCGGCCGGGCGAAGTCAGCCTGAGCCACGCGGGCGTCCTTTTCCTCGACGAGATGGGCGAGTTCCCCACTGCGGTGCTCGACTCGCTGCGGCAGCCGCTCGAGGAAGGCGTCGTACGCGTGTGCCGGGCCAAGGCCACGGTCTCCTACCCGGCGCGGTTCCTGTTGGTGGGGGCCACGAACCCGTGTCCGTGTGGTCGGGGCGACGAAGGCGGGTGCCGCTGCACGTCGACGTCACGCACTCGTTACGTCCGACGCTTCTCCGGGCCGTTGCTCGACCGCTTCGACCTGCGCGTCGTCGTCAGCAAGCCCGACGTCGACGAGCTGTTGCGCGGCGGGCGCGGAGAGACGACGGCAACGGTTGCCGAGCGCGTGGCCGAGGCGCGCCGCCGCGCCCGCGAGCGCGGCGTGCGGTGCAACGCCGAACTGCCCGCTCGGTTGCTCGACGACTCGGTGCCGCTCACGGCGCCGGCGTTGAGCCTGCTGGAGCACAAGCTGCGCACCAACGGTCTCAGTGCGCGCGGCCTGCACCGAGTTCGGCGTGTCGCCCGAACGCTGGCCGACCTCGCCGGCGATGGCGGGGTCGTCGGGGAGGAACAGGTGTGCCTCGCCCTCGGCCTGCGCGCCGAGCCGCGCCTGGGCGAGGAGGCCTGGTGATGACACCGCCGCCCGAGGCCTACGCCGCGGCCCTTTCCGCGATGCCGTACATGAAGGCCGAGCGCCTTCGCGATCTCCTCGCCGCCCATACACCCGAGCAGGCGTGGGCGGCAGCGGGAGACCACAACCACGACGTCGGTTTCGACTGGGCCCGCTACGAGAAGGCTGGTGTCGGCGTGCACCTCCTCGGCGGTGACACGTTTCCCGCCGCTCTGGCCGCCGACCACGAGGCGCCGGCGGTGCTTTTCAGCATGGGTGATCTCACTGCGCTCGACGGTCCTCGCGTGGCGATCGTCGGTAGCCGTCGCTGCACGCGATACGGCCGCGATGTCGCCTTCCAGCTGGGCAAGGGTCTCGCCAGGGAGGGCGTGCGCGTCGTGTCGGGGCTGGCCCTCGGCATCGACGGTGCCGCCCACCTCGGCGCCCTCGCTGCCGGCGACGGAGCCGCCCCTCCGGTTGCCGTCGTCGGCAGCGGCCTCGACGTGGTCTATCCGCGCTGCCACGCTCAGCTCTGGCACGAGATTGGCGAGGCCGGCGTCGTCCTCTCCGAGGCGCCGTTGGGCGCACGCCCCGAGCCTTGGCGCTTTCCGGCCCGTAACCGGATCCTCGCAGCCCTCGCCGACGTGCTCGTCGTCGTGGAGTCCCGGGCCAAGGGCGGCTCGTGGCACACGGTGAAGGCGGCCGACACCCGCGACGTCACGGTGATGGCCGTGCCCGGACCGGTCAGCAGCCCCGCGTCGTCGTACACCAACGAGCTGCTCTTCACCGGGTCGTCACCGGCGCGCGATGTCGACGACGTGCTCGTCGCTCTCGACCTCATCGGCCGGGGACCCAAGCGCCGGCTCCGCCGTCGAGACCGAGACGATGACGCGCCCGAATCCCCCGACGACCCCGTCCAGACCGCCCTCCTC
>JAFASB010000550.1 GCA_019244985.1 Acidimicrobiia bacterium
GCTCGGTGCCGGCGACTTCTTCGGCGAGCTCGGCTTGCTCATCCCCGCGCGCCGCAACGCGACTGTTCGGGCCCGGACGCAGATGAAGCTCGGTGTCCTTGCGGTGCGAGAGTTCCAGGCACTCGTGCAATCGGTGCCGCAGCTCCGAAGCGCGCTCTTGGCATCTGTCGCCCGGCGGATTCGCGCTGCCGAGGCCCCCGATGTGCTCCTTCCGCAGGCCGGTGCCCGCAATGGGAATGGAGTCCCGAACGGCAAGGCCACCACGGCTGACCTGTTGCGGCGCGTTTCGTTGTTCGTTGCGTGCAGCTCCAAGGAGGCGGCCCGTATCGCGCGGCTCGCCAGTGAGCGCACCGTCCCGGCGGGAACGAGCGTGGTGACCGAGGGCGAACCGGGAGACGACTTTTACGTGGTGGCCGAGGGCCTCTTGTCGGCGACGGTGAACGGCGCCAAGGTGGGCTCGATCACCGCCGGCTCGTTCTTCGGGGAGCTCGCCCTGCTCGACCCGGGCCCTCGTGTGGCAACCGTCACAGCGGAACTGCCGACTCGGCTTCTCACGATCTCGGCCAGCGGATTCCGCCAGGTGCTCGACGAGCATCCGGCCGTCGCCGGCAAGATCGCCAAGACTCTCGCCATCCGGCTCGCCGCCCTCGACGTCGATCCCCTGACTGCAATCGGCCAGTAATCCCGCCGCAACACGAAGCCTGCACGCTCGGGGTGTGGATAGCGAGGAGATGACCGCCCGGCCGTCGAATTACTCGTGGAAGGCCGGGCACCAGGCGCCGACGGCCTGAGGACTGGGTTGGGGATGTCGACGCCGATCGATGGGGCACGCCGCACCTGGTCGAGCCGCGCCCTGGTCGTTGCCGTGACACTCGCGTGCCTCGGATCCTTGGTGGGTGCGGCAACGGCGGGGGCCCACACCCCCGATGCCGAATCGGTCGGCCGACTCGGGGGCACTAATGCCAACCTCGACTACTCCAAGGACCAGTCCGGACGCCTGCGTCCCCTCAGCCCCGACTTCATCGCCCAGAACCTCGGCCTGAGCCTCGGCTCATCAGCACCCGGCGTCGGCATCGCCGCGCCCTCGGGGTTCGGTATCAACGGCCCGACCGCAGTGGCTGCCGGACCGCCGATCAACCCGGTCTCGACGCCGGTGCTGCCCTGCGTCAACGGCCACCAGACCGCCGACCCCCTCTCGCCGCCGTGTGTCTCCCAGTTCACCGGTGACAACGGGGGAGCGACCTATCGGGGCGTCGACCGCAACGAGGTTCGCGTGGTGGTCCGAATTGCCGGCGGCCACCCGGATCCGACCGCGCCGGCCGACGTGGCACAGGGCCCCACCGAATCGTTGATCGATCTGGCCAAACCGCCGGCTGACGTCCGTGAGTACTACTGGACCACCAAGCTCCGGCTCTGGCAGGAGTACTTCAATCGCCATTACCAGTTGTACGGGCGGCGCGTGCACCTCTTCGCGTACTACGACAACTCGTTCGATTCCGCGTACTACTTCGATCAGGCAGGGATCGCCCTCGGCGCGGAGCACATGCGCCGCGCCGCGTTGGACACGCTTCTGAGCGCGTCGCCGTTCGCCGTCACACAGGCGCCGATACAAGACGGTGACGCATACCTCGACACGCTCGTCCGAGCCGGCGTTGTCGCGTTCGACCCCTTCGACTTCAACAGCTCAGTCCGCTACAAGCAAGCGGGCGACAGCATGTGGGGTTACGAGCCGACGGCGGAACGTCTTGCCAACTTGTTCGCGACCTATGTGTGCCGGAAGGCTGCGCACGAGCCGACTGCTCTGAGCGGGAACGCCGGCGACAACGGCCGTCCGCGGCGGTTCGGCGTGGTCTTTCCGGACGAGCTACAGAACCCGGTCTATGGCTATCTCCACTCGATCGTGGAGTCGCAGCTGCAATCGTGCGGGACGAACATTGTCGCCCAGGCAGCATTCCCGGGGCTTGCGTGCAACGACAACGGAGTCGCTGGCCCTGCAGTAGGGGATCCGCTACATGATCCGGTCCAAGACCGCATCGCCGACCTTCGGCGGTTCCAGGCCGCACGCGTGACAACGGTCCTATGGCTCGGATGTGAGGACGGCTACTACGGCTCTGCCGCCACAGCGCTCCACTACTCACCGGAGTGGATCATCCTCGGAGATGACGTGCTCGACGGCGGGAGTTACTTCGTTTCCAATACCGGATTGAGCACTGTCTTCGACCACCACGCAATCGCCGTCACGCCCAAGGGGCTCTTGCCCGCACTCGGATCGTCGTATTGCTACGCCGCGCAGCGAGAGGTAGATCCCTCACTCCCGGCATCGCCCGCGCAGGAATCATTCATCGACGATCTGGCTCCCTACAGCACGCCTGTCGATTCGGTCCAGAAAGAGGAAGGCGTCGCCTGCGCGCTGTACACGGCCTTGCGCCAAGTGTTCACCGCGCTGCAACTCGCCGGTCCACGCCTAACGCCGAGCTCACTCGAGGCGGGGTTGCGCTCCCTCCCATACCTTCCAACCCCTAACCCACAAACACCCAGCTGCTTCTACGGCTCGGGATCGACCTGTGTCCAGGACGCGATTGCCGAGATCTGGGACGGCAGCGCTGATTGCTGGCGAGCAATCGAGGGGGGACGCCGATATGCCCCCGAGACATGGCCCACGGGAAACCTCAACGCCCAGCTGCGCGGCGAAGAGCCATGCAACTACGCGGTGCACGGATGAACGTTCGCCTCCGTCAGTGTGCTGCCGCGTTCGCCGTTGTCGGGTTCACCATTGGGTTGTTGGGTGCGCCAGTGGCGGCAAACCCGCAGGCGCCACTCGTCGTTCAGCCCGGCACACCGGCAGAGCGTGATTATCCGCCGATTTCACCGGTCGGGCCTACTTCCCCTGCGGCTCTCCAGGCGCGCACACAACTTGCAAATCAGTACTACCCGAACCCGGATGAATGCCGTAAAGAAGGATGTGACGTCGTACCGCTCGACGTGAAGCGTGTGCCTGTGGGGGACGCCCTCCTCGTGGTCACGGGCACCTGGACACCACAGTTGACCTTCGATGATGTTGCGGGAACCGAGCTCACGCTCGGCCTCTGGAGTGGCGGCGTGGGTGATTACGCACTTGTGGATCAAGCAAGTGGTTGGGGTTATGGCGCAAGCGTTGTACGAGCGGACGCACCGCACGCGGGGCAGTACCTGCTGACAATCACGTCCGCCGAACGGCCGCCGACCGCGCAGGGGGGGTACCACCTGAAGGCTGAGATCAAGATCGGATCGTTCGCGAAGCCGTTGTCGTCGGACATGGGCGCGGCCGACGTCGTGTCGGCCGCTATCGCCTCGTCGCCTGCTCGCGGTCGCACCGCGTCGACGAGAGCCACTGTCCCTGGGATTGCTTCCTCTTCGCCCGACTCCGCTCTTCCCCTCGCCACGCGCCTCAACGGGATCCGGCCGGTGTCGGACAAGGGCCTCTTGGCCTCGATCTCTCGAACGCTGCCCTGGCTGGCGGTGGCGCTCGCTGTCCTTGTTCTCTGTGGCGTCGCCTTCCGGCTGCGCCGTCAGGTCAAACCCACTGGAGGTCTCGCGGTGCGCACCCGGGTGTCGTCGTGGTTCTCGAACCTGCGCCTGTTCTGGAAGCTGTTGGTGCCCTTCGTGGCCGTGCTGTTGGTCATCGGCATCGTCGGCGCCTATCTCACCGTGCACTACCTGGCGTCACGAGCCGACACCACGGTGAACCAGAACCTGCTC
This sequence comes from Acidimicrobiia bacterium, assembly GCA_019244985.1. GTDB lineage: Bacteria > Actinomycetota > Acidimicrobiia > Acidimicrobiales > AC-14 > CADDZP01. The sequence continues at coordinate 3,739 of JAFASB010000550.1, forward strand.
CAGCGCAGCGTCTCGGCCCAGACCTATCTGCGTGACCAGGAGCTCTACCTGCTCGAGGCCGAGCGCTTCGCCGCCAATCTGGAAGGTGTCCCCGAGGCCACGGCGTCGTCCAACCAGTCAGAGCTCAGAAAGGACCTGGCCTCGGCCGTCGCAGTGCGCAAGGACCTCGACGTGCTCGCCGCCACCGACGCCAGTGGTCAGGGCCTGGTCAACTATCTGCGCGACGGTCAGAGCTTCTCGGCCCAGGGCGGCGTCACCTGGTCAGACGCCCCCGCGGTCAAAGAGGTGCTGGCGGGGATCGCTGACGCCACCGGTGACAAGCGCACCAGCTTCGTGCGCCTGGCCGATGGCTCGGTGCTGTTGGTCACCGCCGGTCCCATCCGCACCGACCACACCGTGGGCGCGGCGGTGGCTGCCCTGTCGGCCGACGGCCTGGCCAAGGGCGCAGCGGCCCGGGCCCGGGGAGCCGTCGGGCTCTATGACCTGAGTGGCCAGGCCATGGGCGTCTCCAAGACCAGGGCCCTGCCCGCCCACCTGTCAGCCGCCCAGGCCCGGGGCAACCTGCGGGTCCGCCGCGGCTCGACTGCCACGCTCTATGAGCCCTTCGTGGTCCGGGGCACCAAGGTCGGCGCCGTTGCCGTGTCCATCCCCTCCGGGAGTGCCTATGCCTCGGTGCGCGGTGCTGCGCTTCGCCTGGGTCTGCTCGTGGCGCTGGCCATGGCCGCGGTCGTGGGCTTCGGGGTGCTCGTGTCCCGCTACATCCTCAGGACCGTCGAGCCATTGCTCGAGACCAACCGGGCCCTGGGCCAGGGCGACCTGAGCGTGCGGGCCCCGGTTCGCTCCGGCGACGAGCTGGGTGAGCTGGCGGAGGGCTTCAACCTCATGGCCGAACAGCTCCAGGCCTCCTATGGGGAGCTGGAACGCCGGGTGGCGGAACGAACCGAAGAGCTCTCCCGCCTCTATGACGAGAACGTCGCCTCCTCAGAGGCAAGAAGCCAGTTCTTCGCCACCATCTCCCATGAGTTCCGCACCCCGCTGTTCGCCATCCTGGCCAACGCCGAGCTGCTGGCCGATCCAACCCTGGGACCCGAGAGCCCAGAGGAGACAGCCGAGTTTGCCAAGACCATCACCTCCTCGGCCCAGAGCCTGTTGGGCCGGGTCAACGAGCTGTTGGATCTGGCGCGCTCTGAATCGGCCGGCGTCGAGCTCGACACCACTCCCACCTCGGTTGCCCAGACGTGGGCCGACATCGCCTCGGGGGTGGGGGCCCTGGCCCGCGGTGGGGACCTGCACCTCACAACCGAGGTCGCCGACTCCCTGCCCCCGGTCCAAGCAGACCCCGACCGCCTGCGCCAGATCCTTTTGAACCTCACCTCCAACGCCATCAAATACACCGCCCCCGGTGGTCACATCCGCGTCTGGGCCCGGGAGCGAGACGACCTCGTCGAAGTTGTCGTCTCCGACACCGGCCGGGGCATCCCGACCAAGGTCGGCGAAAAGGTCTTCGAGCCCTACTACCGGGTCAAGGGCTCCAAGGCTCAGGGCAACCAGGCCTCTACTGGCCTGGGCCTGGCCCTCACCAAGCGCCTGGTCGAGGCCCACGGCGGCAGGATCTGGTTCGAGTCCAAGCCCAAGGCCGGCACCACCTTCTACTTCACCCTGCCGCTGGCCCGGCAGGGAACGAAAGCGAGAGCAAAGTGATCCGCGTCCTGATCGTCGACGACGAACCGGCAGTCCGGGTGACGCTCACGCGGGCCTTCAGCCGCCAACCCGACGTCGAGGTCGTCGGCGAGGCCGTAGACGGAGAAGCCGCCGTCGCACTCGCTCAGGAGCTCGAGCCGGACGTGATCGTGATGGATGTCCAGATGCCGAAGCTCTCGGGACTCGACGCCACGGTGCAACTCCGCAAGATGGGCATCCAGACGCCGATCCTCTTCCTGACCGCCGACACGAGCGCGTCCGAGCGAGCAAAACAGTTGAAGCACGTCTCGCTGTTGCTCAAGGCTGAGGTGTCGATGGCAGAGACGGTCGCAGCCGTCCGGCGTGCCGCCGAGGAGACCTAACCGGTCACAGCCGCGAGCACGGCCTGGACGGTCGCCGGCTTCAACAGGTGGGCATCGACAGCCTGCGCTTCTGCTGCGTCCAGCGGATCACCCGACATCACGATCAGGCGCGGGCGGGGGTGTCGACGGCGCAGCCTCTTCGCCAGCGCCACGCCGTCGCCATCGGGAAGGTGCCGGTCGAGGAGGATGACTTCGGGCTGCCACTCACGTGCGGCCGCCTCTGCGCCGGCGCACGTGCGTTCCCAACGGGCTTCGTGGCCGCTACGGGTGAGGATGCGCACGACCGTCGTTGCTGCCATCTCGTCGTCCTCGACGACGAGAACCCGAATCCGCTCGTTCACGTCGTTGGAAAGATGACGCCGAAACCGTTGGCTCCGCCCGCGACCTCGGCGCCCAGACTCTCCGCAAGCCCACGGATGACGGCCCTGTCCCAGCGCACGGCGGAGCCGTCTGCTCGTGCCACAGTGACTACGGCGTGGCCGCCTTCTTCGCGAGCACCGACGACGACCGCCCCGTCACCGTCGGCGACGACAACGCACAATGCAGCGAGGGCCTCGGTGATCGATGCCGATCGCACCGAAGCCTGCACGGGACCGGATGCGTCGACAACGACATCCACCTGTCGCCGGGCCGCGTCCTCGCGAGCAGCCTCCAGACATGCGACGAGGTCGGCCGCCGCGGGCTGTGACGAGTCCACGCCAGCGGCGACGAGGGCGGGGAGGGCGGTGAGCGACGCGTTGAGGCGTCGACACTCGGCCTCGGCGCCGGCGAGCATCGACCGACGGAACTCGACGTCGGGATCGTCGATCTCTTCGAGGACCGACGTGAGAGCGAGACGAATCGACCCGACGCTCCCGCGAACGTCGTGAACGGCAGCCGCCACAGCCTCGGTCGGATCGGACGTCACGACGCCCGATGTTACGGCGGTGAGGACACGGCAAAGAGGTGCCACGTTCCGGGCACTCCTCGAAGCTCGTGCGTGCCACGGTCCTCGAATTGTGCGCCCGAGCCGAGGACGAGATCGCGCACCGTCTGGGAAGCGAGGACCTCGCTGGGCCCTGCCGACGCAGCCACACGAGCACCAATGTTCACCGCCATGCCGTGCACGTCGTCCGGGAGGATCTCGCACTCGCCCATGTGCAGCCCGATCCGCACGTCGAGATCGAGGGTCGCGACGGCATCGCGAATCGCGGTCGCCGCCCTGATGGCCGCTGTCGGCTGCCCGAACGTCAGCAGGACGCCGTCGCCGCTCGTCTTCACGGAGCGCCCGCCGTGGGCGTCGGCTGTGCCAGCAACCAGCTCGTGGTAGCGGAGCACGACGTCACGCCAACCGCGGTCGCCTATCTCGGCCGCCCGCCTGGTCGACTCCACGACGTCGACGAACATCACGGTGCACACGGCCCGTTCCGGGGGCACGGTGACCTGCTCGTCCCGCTGGAGCGCCGCGAGCGTCTGACGTATAAGGTCGGCGACCTGCTCCTCGGCCAGGCCGAGATCCGAGGCGATCTCGGCGTTCGACTTCCCGTGGCTGAGGGCAGCAAGCGCCTGGCGCTGTCGCGCTGTGAGCTCCACCTCGGGCTCCTTCGCACCCGCACGGAGCTGGCCGAGGACGAACGACGCGAGCGACGGCGTGAACACTGCCTCACCGGCGGCGGCACGCCGCACGGCGTCTGCCACTTCCGCCGCGGTGCTGGTCTTCAACAGGTATCCGTGCGCGCCGGCGCGCACCGCCTCCACCACGTCGGGCTCGTCGCCCGACGACGACAGCATCAGCACCCGCACGCCGGGGACGGCCTCCACGATTCGGCTCGTCGCCTCGGTGCCCGTCAGCTTCGGCAGATGGAGATCCATCAGGACGACGTCAGGCCGGGCGGCCAGCGCGGCGTCGACGGCGGCCTCGCCATCGTCGGCCTCGGCGACCACGACGGCGGTGCCCTTGCGCTCGAGCGACGCCCGCATCGCCTCGCGCCACATCGGGTGGTCGTCGACGAGCATCAGCCGAACCGACGACGTGTTGGCCGCGGGCGCTTCTGTTGGCGAGGAGTCCCGCGGCCTTGGGTCGAGGGCCGAGTCCTGAGCAAGGACGGCCGCTTCCAGCTGCCGGAGCTCCGGACTGGGTTCGATCCCGAGCTCCTCGACCATCAGCTCGCGCAGATCTTGGTAGGCGCGCAGCGCTTCGGCCTGGCGACCGCATCGGTAGAGGGCGGTGATGCGCTGTGCCCACAGCCTTTCTCGAAGCGGGTGGGCGCGGGTGAGGCCTTCCAGCTCCGCGACGACCGCGGCATGGCGCCCGGCGGCCAGCTCAGCGGCCATCTTGCTTTCAACCGCCGCGAGTCGACTCTCTTCGAGGCGGACGACGTCGGGCGCAATCGAGGGATGGTGCGCGAGCTCGGCGAGCGCAGGCCCACGCCACAGTGCCAACGCCTGCTCGAACGTGCGGGCCGCGGCATCGGGCGCGCCTCCGTCGAGCAACTCCTGGCCCTCGACAAGCAATCGCTGGAAGCGGGTGGCGTCGAGCTCATCGGGCTCGATCGCCAACCGGTAGCCGATCGGCTCCGTCTGGAGCCGCTCGCCGGCGTCGGCGAGCGCCTTTCGAATGCGAGAGATGTAGACGCGCAGCCCCGCGATTGCCTTGTCATCGGCGTCCTCACCCCACAGCGTGTCGACGATCCGTTCGGTCGGCACGACACGGTTTGCCGAGACGGCAAGCAACGCCACGATGGCGCGCGGGCGATCACCGCCGAGCGCGACCAGCTCTCCGTTACTCCGCACCTCGAGCGGACCGAGAATTCCCAGCTCTAGCTCCATCACGACATCGGCCGCGAGATGACCACCCGTCGAGAGTAAGTCGCCGAACGCTGTCTCGCCGCTGGTGACGACCAGCTTTCGCGACTCCACGCAAAGAACGACGACGGTCAGGCTGACGTGAATGTTGCCCGAGCCAGCGCGCGGCACTCGTGGTGGATCGTCCATAATGTGCCGCTGGCCAGTGCGGGACCCTGACCTGGAGGTGCCCCGCTGGCCGCAGCAACTCTGCGCGCAGGAGACACTCTCGAGCGCCGATGGCTGCGTACCGAACTGCCTGATTGAGTCGGGGTGACGTTGCGGGGGTGCTCGTAGCGTCGGTGGAGCGCCGGCGGTCTTCGTTCGCGAACTGCCTGCCGACTTCGTGTCTGGCTTTCGATACGAGATGCGGGCTGTCGGTGTTCCACCGCGGTGT
>JAFASB010000173.1 GCA_019244985.1 Acidimicrobiia bacterium
CGCCGACGCGCTGCAGCGCTTTCTCGGCCGAGCGCAGGTTGCCGATGCCGTAGTCGAGAACGGCGATGCGCGCCATCTACAGCACGCCTTTGGTAGACGGGACCGCCGATCCGTCGACGCGCACGGCATCGCGCAGACACCGGGCCACGCCCTTGAACGACGCCTCGAGCACGTGGTGGGGGTTCTTGCCGCTGATCTGGCGCAGGTGCAGCGTGATCGCGGCGCTGGTGGCGAACGCCCGCCAGAATTCCTCCGCCAGCTGCGGATCGAACGGCGGCGTCCCCAACGGCTCGGGAGCGGGCGACACCTCGTAGGCGAGGAACGGACGGCCCGAGAGATCGAGGGCTACGTCGATCAGCGCTTCGTCCAGCGGCAACGAGATCGACGCGAAGCGCCGGATGCCGGCCTTGTCGCCGAGCGCCTCGGCCAGCACGCCGCCCAACGCGATCCCGACGTCCTCGACGGTGTGGTGCGCGTCAACGTCGAGGTCACCCTTCGCCTCGACGGACAGGTCGAGGCCGCCGTGCTTGCCGAGCTGGGCGAGCATGTGGTCGAAGAACGGAAGGCCCGTCGTCACCGACGCCTCGCCACTCCCGTCGACGTCGAGGCTGATGCGGATCGACGTTTCCTTGGTGGTGCGTTCGCTCTTCGCCTGCCGGGTCATGCGAGTACCTCCCCCAAGGCGGAGAGGAAGGCGTCGTTCTCCTCCGCGGTTCCGACGGTGACGCGCAGGCAGCCCTCGAGACGCGGCCAGTTCGCGCAGTTGCGCACAAGCACCGAGCGCTCGACCAGCTCCTGCCACACCTTGTCGCCGTCCTTGGCGCGGGGACGGAACAGGATGAAGTTTGCGGCCGACGGCCAGACATCCACCGGGAGCTCGCCGAGGCCGGCGACGAGCCTGCCTCGCTCCTCGACGATCGTCGACACCCGACTGTCCATCTCCGCGCGAAACCGGAGCGCGAGGCGGCCGGCGGCCTGCTTCATGGCGTCGAGGTGGTACGGCAACAGCACGGCTTCGACGGCGGTGATGATCTCGGGCGGACCGACGAGATAGCCGAGGCGCGCCGCGGCCATCGACCACGTCTTCGAGAACGTGCGGATGACGACCAGCGGCTTGCCGTCTTCGATCTGGTCGACCGCCGAACCCGGAGCGAACTGGCCGTACGCCTCGTCGACGACGACAAGACCGGCGCCGAGCGAGAGGACGCGTTCGATTGCCTCGGGCGGCTCGAGCCGCCCCGTGGGGTTGTTGGGCGAGCACAGGAACGTGATCGCCGGCTGCTCGTTGCCGACGAGCCGGTCGAGCTCCGTCATGTCGAGCGCGAAGGTTTCGTCGCGCTCGCCCTCGACCACCTCGGTACCGGTGATGCGGGCGATGTGCGAGTGCATGAGGTACGTGGGTCGGAACACCGCGGCCTTGCGCCCCGGACCGCCGAAGGCCAGGCACAGGGCCTGGATCACCTCGTTGGAGCCGTTGGCCGCGAGCACCTGCTCGGGGTCGACGCCGTGCAGGGCACCGATGGCGCGTCGCAGCTCGAGCGCGTCGCGCTCGGGATAACGGTGGAACGCGGTGCCGCGCAGCTCGTCGAGCAACGCCTCCCGCCACGCGTCCGGCGGCGGATACGGCGACTCGTTGGTGTTGAGCCGGACCGCCACGTCGACCTGTGGCGAGTGGTAGCCCTCGAGGGTGCCGAGGTCGTCGCGCAGCTTCATTTGCGGCCCCGCAGACGGACCGACTCGGCGTGGGCCGGCAGACCTTCTTCTTCGGCGATGGCGGCGACGTGCGGAGCCAGGCGCGCCAGGGCACCCTCGCCGAGGCTCACGACGTGGATCCACTTCAGGAAGTCGTCGACGCGCAGGGCGCTGCTGAACCGCGCCGTGCCGAACGTCGGCAGCACATGACTGGGCCCGGCCACGTAGTCGCCGACCGACGCGGGCGCGTCGATGCCACAGAACACAGCGCCGGCGTTGCGGACGAGCGGCAGCAGCGACTCGGGTTCCGCGTTCATCAGCTCGAGGTGTTCGGGGGCGATGGCGTTGAAGACCGCCGCGGCCTGCTCGGGACCGTCGACGACGACCGCGTAGCCGCCTCCGTCCAGCGTCGACTCCAGGTCGGCGCGGCGGGGCGACTCGGCCACGAGCCGCGTCACGGCGTCGCTGACGGCGTCGGCCACCCCTTCGGACCACGTGATCAGCCACGCCAGCCCGTCGGGGCCGTGCTCGGCCTGGACGACGAGGTCAATCGCGGCGTAGTCGGCAGGGGTGGTGTCGTCGGCCACGACGACGACCTCGGACGGGCCGGCGAACGCCGCTGGCAGGCCGACCGCGCCTTCGGCGCCCACCTCTCTCTTCGCCGTCGCCACGTAGACGTTGCCGGGGCCCACGATGACGTCGACGGGCCGGATGCTCTCGGTGCCGTACGCCAAGGCGGCGATGGCCTGCGCACCGCCGACGGGGTGGACCTCGTCGACGCCCGCCAGGGCGGCGGCGGCGAGGATGCCTGCGGGCACCTTGCCATCGGGGCCCGGCGGGGAACACACCACCACCTCGCTCACGCCGGCGACATGGGCGGGCACGGCGGTCATCAACACGGTCGACACCAGGGGCGCCCGCCCACCCGGGACGTACACGCCCGCCCGTTCGACCGGTCGCGCCAGCTCCCTGATGGTGACGCCCTCGCGCTCGTGGACGGCGTCGTCGCGCAGCTGGGAGCGGTGGTAGGCGTCGATGGCGGCCTTGGCCGCCTCGAGCGCCTCGCGCAGCGGCGCGGGGGTGGCGGCCAGCGCCTCGACCAGCGCCTTGGGGTCGACGGTGAGTTCCTCGACGGCCGCGCCGTCGAAGCGCTCGGTGTACTCGCGGACGGCCGCGTCGCCTCGCTTCTTGACCTCGGCGAGGATCTCGCGCACGGCCTCGACCGGCGCCGCGCCCCCGAGGTCGGGTCGGGGCAGCCGGTCACCGATGTCAGTGCCGGCGCCGCGAAGATCGAGCCGGGCGAGCATCAGACGATGGTACCGAGGCTCCTTTTCGTGACCGTGGGGTAGACCGTGCCAATGCCGTCAGACGAGGCCGAGCTGTCGTCGATCACGACCGCGCTCGACGAGCTGCGCCGTCGCATCACGACGCTCGCCGAACGCAACGCGGGGACCGAGGACGAGACGGTCGCCCAGGGGCTGTTCGACGTCGAGCGGACGTTGGGCGAGGCGCTCCGCCGGCTGGCGCGGCTCGGTCCCTCGTAAAACAGCGGCGGCGCCCCGAGGGGCGCCGCCGCGGGCGGACCGGGTGGCGGAACCCGGCGACCGCCGGCGAGGATCAGGTGGCGGGAACCTGGTCCTGCACCCAGATTGAACGCCCGCTACACCGATTTCGTTCCCCCGCTCCTCTTGTTTTGGGGGCGCACAGTCGACGAAGGGCAGAAATCGTTCAGCACGCACTCCTCGCAGCGCGGCTTGCGGGCGATGCACACCTTTCGGCCGTGCAGGATGAGCCGCAGGCTGAACGTCCCCCGCTCTGCGGGGGGCACGATGGCGTTGAGGTCCTCCTCGATCTTCACGGGGTCGCTGGCCGCCGTGAGCCCCAGCCGGCGGCTCAGGCGGGTCACGTGGGTGTCGACGGGGAGACCGGGCGAGCCAAACCCCACGCTCAGGACGACGTTGGCGGTCTTGCGGCCGACCCCGGGCAGGGTGACGAGATCGTCCATGGCGTCGGGAATCTCCCCGCCGAACCGCTCCTCGACGGCCTGAGCCATCCCGAGCAGGCTCTTCGTCTTTTGCCGGAAGAACCCCGTGGACTGGATGATGCGCTCGACGTCCTCGGGGTTGGCTGCCGCCAGGTCGCCGGCGGTCGGATACCGCCGGAACAGCTCCGGGGTCACCATGTTCACCCGTTCGTCGGTGGTCTGGGCCGACAGGATCGTTGCGGCCAGGAGTTGGAACGGCCCGTGGTGGACGAGAGCGCACAAGGCCTGCGCAGTCCCCGGGTACTCCTCACTCAGGCGGGCGATTGTCTCTCGGGCCCGACCTTTGGGCGACCTGGGGATTGCCACAAAAGGACGTTAGGCGCACCCCTGGGCTGGGGAATGCTTGCCGTCAGCTAGCACGATCCGGTATACTGCTAACTATTGCAAGCGCCGAGCGTTCGGCGACGGTGTGGAGGATCCCCGTCCGAGAGCGCTCCCCGACCCCGATGACGGAGGACTTTCATGTCCCGCACCGCCACCGGGGCCGTGTTCCTCTCCGCCCTCGTCGCACTTATCGTCGGCCCGGAGCTGGGGTTCGGTCCCATCACTGCAACCGGCCGCGCCGACACACGGCCCCACACAGTCCCCCAGGCCACGGTCATGGTCCTGGTCCCACCCTTCATCCCGCAGCCAGCGCCCCCTCCGCCGCCGCCGGCACCGCCCCGTGTGGTCGCCCCACCGCGCCCAGCGGCAGCGGCAGCGGTGGCAACGGGTGACGTATGGGCCCGCCTGCGGGCCTGCGAGAGTCCCACCAACGGCGGCACCCGCTACCGCGGCTACTACCAGTTCAGCCAGTCGTCCTGGCAGTCGGTCGGCGGCTCGGGCGACCCGGCCGCGGCCCCGCTCGAGGAGCAGACCGCCCGGGCCCAGATGCTCGCCGCACGCTCGGACCCGTATCACCAGTGGCCGGTCTGCTGGCCCAGGGCGGTCAGCGCCTGAGTAACTTGCGGCCGTGTCCCTGCCCCGCGTCGAGGTCAAGCGCCAGATGGGGCGGGGCGACATCGACGCCGTCTCCGCCCTCCTCGATGTGGCCGCCGCGATCGACGGGCACCGGGCCCTGGGCGAGCACCAGTGGCTGGACCTGGTGCAGGGCGGCCGCGAGGGGTTCGCGGGCCTGGTCGCCTGGGAGCCCGGGCACGACCATCCCGTCGCCTACGCCCAGGTAACCCGGGGCGTCGCCGACGGCTCCTGGGCCCTCGAGTTCGTCGTCGACCCCCACCACCGTGACCGCCTGGCCACCATCGGCCACGAGGTCGTCGGCGAGGCCATCGCCATCGTCGGCGCCGAGGGCGGCGGCCACGTGCACATGTGGGTGCCCAAGCCCACGCCCGCCCACGACGCCATCGCCGAGGCCGTCGGACTGAGGCGCGGGCGCGAGCTGTTGCAGCTCCGGCGTCCGTTGCCCGTCGACGACGCCCACCGCTACGGCTCCGAGCCGCTCCCGGTCCGCGCGTTCATTCCAGGCCGGGACGAGGAGGCGTGGCTGGAGGTCAACAACCGCGCCTTCCGCCACCACCCCGAGCAGGGCGGCTGGGATCTCGAGACGATCAAGAATCGTGAGGCCCAGCCGTGGTTCGACCCCGACGGCTTCTTGCTCTACGAGCAGGACGGGCGCCTGGCCGGGTTCTGCTGGACGAAGATCCACCGCGACGTCGCGCCCCATCTCGGGGAGATCTACGTGATCGGCACCGACCCCGACTTCGAGGGTCGCGGATTGGGGAGGCGGCTCGTGCTTGCCGGTCTGGATTGGCTGGCCGGCAGGGGCCTCACGGTTGGGATGCTCTACGTCGACGCCGCCAACGAGGGCGCCGTCCACCTCTACGAGAAACTCGGCTTCACCGTCGACCACATCGACCGCGCGTATGTGGGCGATGTCAGAGCGAAGCTCGACATCCCCCACCGAAACTAGAGCGCCGCCCGAGGCGGCACGATTGCCGGCGAAGCCGATGTGGGTGATGTGGCTCCGGCTTAGCCGGTCGCGACCCCCACGGCGGCGCCGATGCCGTAGGTGATGGCGGCGGCAACCGCCGACAGGAGCAACTGGCGCCCTGCCGATCGCACGACGGAACGACCCGTGAAGCGAGCCAATGCCGCGCCCACGGCGAAGGCGGCGACCGCCCCCAGGACGATCGACGCGGCGACATAGGAGCGCCCGCCGCCGAAGAACCACGGCAGCAGCGGAATGAGGGCGCCGATGGCGAAGCTGACGAACGACGACGCGGCAGCGCGGATAGGTGACCCGAGTGCGTTGGGGTCGATGCCGAGCTCCTCACGGGCGTGTGTCTCCAGGGCGAGATCGGGGTCGCGCATCATTTCGGAAGCGAGCGTGTCCGCGGTCTCCGCGTCGACACCACGCGACCGGTAGATGTGCGCGAGCTCACGGCGCTCGGCCTCGGGAACGCGCTTGAGCTCCCGCCGCTCGAGATCGAGCTCGCGCTGCAACAGCTCGGCTTGGGCGGTCATCGAGACGTATTCGCCGATCGCCATCGACACGGCGCCGGCAATGAGCCCCGCCAACCCGGCGAGCCGGACAGCGCCTTGGGCGTCGTGGGCACCCGCGGCCACCCCCAGCACGAGCGAGACGTTCGACACCAGTCCGTCGCTGACCCCGAACACCGCAGCGCGCGCCGTCCCCCCGCGGATGTCGCGGTGGTGGTGCTCCGTCATGGGACGTTCCTGCGCACGGCGGGCGGTGCTGCGGGCCATGGGGCCAAGCTACCCGTAGCCATTCCGGACGAGAACGGTCATTCGGTCGTCCACTCGGATGGCTCCGAC
>JAFASB010000022.1 GCA_019244985.1 Acidimicrobiia bacterium
GGCCCAGGCGGCGTCGGTCGACACAACACGGGTGAAGCTCGCCGGGTTCGCGATCTCGGGAATCATCGCGGGAGTGGCCGGCGCCCTCACCATCTATCTGCTGACGGCGCTCAATCCAGGCAGCTTTCCCGCCATCGACAGCATCACCATCTTCGGCTACAGCGTGATCGGGGGCCTCGGCTCCGTCACCGGTGTGGTGATCGGCGTGCTGGTGTTCAAGTACATCGAGAGCATCACCGCCCTCGGCCAGTATCACCTGATCATCGCCGGCATCAGCCTGCTGTGGGTGCTCAGCGTCGTCCCGGGTGGCATTGGCCAGGTCGTGTACGGCATCCGCGACGCGGTCTTGCGGCGGATCGCCAACCGGCGGGGCATCCTCGTGCCCAGCCTGGTGGCGGACAAGCGCGTGGAAGGCATCGCCGATCACGCCGAGGACGAGGAGAGCCTGCTCTCAGGGGCACTCACCGACAACACGATCGACCTGGTCGAGGGCAACGGTCAGCGTCCTGAGCTCGAGGGTGTGATCAAGTGACGCCGGAGAAGGACGAGAACCTCCTGCTGTCGTGCCGCGGGGTCGACATGTCCTACGGGCCGGTGCAGATCCTGTTCGGCGTCGACTTCGACGTCGCCGAGGGCGAGATCGTCGCCCTGCTCGGGACGAACGGCGCCGGCAAGTCGACGCTCCTGAAGGGCATCTGCGGTCTGGTCCGGCCGACGGCGGGCAGCGTGACCTTCAAGGGCGAGAACATCACCAAGACGCCCGCCGACCACACCGCCAAGAAGGGCATCTCGCTGATGCCAGGCGGCAAGGGTGTGTTCCCCACGCTGTCGGTCGAAGAGAATCTGAAGCTGGCGACGTGGCTGATCGCGGATGAGAAAGATCGCATTGCCGAGGCTCGGGCCGAGGTGCTCGACCTCTTCCCGGTCCTCGACCAGCGGCGCGGTCAGATGGCCGGGGACCTGTCCGGCGGTGAGCAGCAGATGTTGGCGCTGGGCATGGCCCTCATGACCAGGCCCGAACTGGTGATGATCGACGAGCTCTCCCTCGGCCTGGCGCCCACGATTGTCGGCCAGCTCCTCGACGTCGTGCGCGAGATCCACCGCCGGGGCTCGACGATCGTCATCGTCGAGCAGTCGGTCAACGTGGCGCTGCAGCTGGCCGAGCGGGCTGTGTTCATGGAGAAGGGCGAGGTGCGCTTCGAGGGCCCCGCGGCCGAGCTGCTCGAGCGCCCCGACATCCTGCGGGCCGTGTTCATCTCAGGCGCGTCTGCGCACGCCGCCGACACCGCCGGTAACGGCAACGGCGCAGCCGCTAAGGGGCGGAAGGGTCGGGGCCGAAAGGCCAAGGCCGAGGAGCCCGCCGTCGAGAGGGCCACCGGTGTCCGGCCCACCATCGATCCCGACGCCGCCCCGGTGCTGGCGGTCAGCGAGGTCATGAAGCGCTTCGGCGGCATCGCCGCCGTCGACCACGTCAATCTGCACGTGCAGCCCAAGGAGATCGTCGGCCTCATCGGCCACAACGGCGCCGGCAAGACGACGCTGATGGACTGCATCTCGGGGTTCCTGCAGATCGACGGCGGCCGGATCCGGCTGCGCGGTGTCGACGTCACCGACCTGCCGCCCTATCAGCGTGCGATTGGCGCGATGGCACGGTCCTTCCAGGACGCCATGCTCTATCCGGGCCTCACCGTGTTCGAGACGATCGCCGTGGCGCGCGAGCGTCACATGGCGAGTCGGGACATGTTCGCTGCCGCCCTGCAGCTGCCGGCGTCGTTCGAGTCGGAGCTAGAAGTGCGCGTCGTCGTCGACGATCTCATCGAGCTGATGGGTCTGACCGCCTTTCGGCAGAAGCTGACGGGCGAGCTGTCCACCGGCACGCGGCGCATCGTCGACCTGGCGTGCATCCTCGCCCAGGAGCCCAAGATCCTGCTGCTCGACGAGCCGTCCGGTGGCGTCGCCCAGAAGGAGACCGAGGCCCTCGGCCCGCTGCTCCTGCGCATCCGCGAGCGCACCGGCTGCTCGATGATGGTCATCGAGCACGACATGCCGATGATCAGCAGCATCTGCGACCGTCTCGTCGCCCTCGAGCTCGGCGGCGTCATCGCCGAGGGAACGCCCCAGGAGGTGCTGTCCCACCCGGCGGTCATCGCCTCCTACCTCGGCACCGACGAGAAGGCCATCCAGCGCTCGGGCGCTCGCACTGGTTGACTGACCGGCGCATGGCGCTGGTCGATGAGCTGGAGCTGCCGGAGCTCGATCTCGGCGACCCTGACCTCGTCGGTGACGAGTACCACCGGCGGTTGGCCGCGCTGCGCTCCGAGAGCTGGCTCGTCCGTACCCCGGTCGCCGTCGTCGTCCTGGACCGCGCCGCGGGGGAGTTCTTCCTGCGAGCGCGGGCCACGGCGTTCCCCGGCCGCCAGATCGCCGAGCTGTTCGGGATCACGAGTGGGCCGCTGTTCGAGCACATCGACGCCAACATCCTCAATCTGTCGGGCGACACTCACCGCCGCCTTCGCAGCATCGTCGGCGGTGCGTTCACGCCTGCTGCGGCCAACCGCTGGCGTCCGGTCATGCGGGAACTCCTCGAGGAGATCTGGAAGGGCGTCGCCAGCGGGACCCAGGCCGAGTTCGTAGAGGCAGTCGCCAAGCCGTACCCGGCACTGACGATCGCCACAATCCTGGGTGCGCCGCCCGAGGACGCGCCGCGACTGCACGAATGGTCGACGTGGGTGCAGAAGCAGTTCGACATCCGGGCGCTGACGACCGACCTGGCTCGCATCGAGGCCGCGGTCGTCGAGGTCAACGCCTACGTCGAAGACTTGCTCGCTGGACCGCCCGAGGCCTCGACCTTGCTCGGCGCGCTGCAGGCTGCCGAGGAGGAGGGCGAGCGGCTGTCGCACGCCGAGTGCGTGAACCTGGCGGTGAACGTGCTGGCCGGTGCCATCGACACCACACAGAGCCAGCTGACCCACGCGCTGCACCTGTTCGCGGAGGCACCCGACCAGTGGGCGCTGCTCGCGTCGTCGCCCGAGGTGGTGCCGGTGGCGGTCACCGAAGTCCTGCGGGTCGAGCCCGTCACGCCGTTCACGGCCAGGCTCTGCCTCGAGGACATCTCCTACGACGGCGTCGTCTTTCCTGAGGGAACGATCGTCGCCATCTGCGCCGAGCGCGGCAACCGGGAGGCGGGGGAGCAGTTCGACGTCCGCGTCGGGCACGACGCACGGCTGCTGACCTTCGGCGCCGGTCCCCACTTCTGCCTCGGCGCCAACCTGGCGCGCGCCGAGCTC
>JAFASB010000297.1 GCA_019244985.1 Acidimicrobiia bacterium
TCGGATGGCGGGGCATCGAGGGCAAGATCGCCGCCGCCGGCTATGCCCGTGATCACGACATCCCGTGCCTGGGCCTGTGCCTCGGGCTCCAGCTGATGGTCATCGAGTTCGCCCGCAACGCATGCGGGTTGACGGGCGCCAACTCGGCTGAGTTCGACGGCGAGTCACCCCACCGGGTGATCGACCTGATGGACGAGCAGCGCGAGGTCGTCGATTACGGCGGCACCATGCGCCTCGGTGTGTATCCAGCCAAGTTGGCGGCGGGTTCCCAAATCGAGCAGGCGTACGGCGAGTCCATCGTCTACGAGCGCCACCGCCACCGCTACGAGTTCAACCCCCGGTACCGCACCCGGCTGGAGGACGCCGGCCTGCGCTGTTCGGGTGCGTCGCCCGACGACCGCCTCGTCGAGTTCATCGAGCTGCCGAGCCACCCGTTCTGGGTCGGCACCCAGGCCCATCCCGAGTTCAAGAGCCGCCCGAACCGTCCCCACCCGCTGTTCCGGGAACTGGTCGGGGCCGCCTTGGCGCGGGCCGAGGGCCGCAAGCCGCGCCTGCTGCAGGTTGACCCGGTTCCGCAAGCTCGCTGAGGAGCCGGTCTACGACGGGTCGCTGATCTCGGTCGGCCGCGGCACGTTCCAGTCCGTCGACGGCGGCCAGTCCTTCGGCCGCGACCTCGTGCACCACCCCGGCGCCGTGTGCATCGTCCCCGTCGACGACGACCGGACCGTGCTCATGGTGCGTCAATACCGCGCCGCGATCGACGCCGACCTCCTCGAGATCCCGGCCGGCAAGCGAGACGCGGAGGGCGAGCCGCCCGAGGAGACCGCATTGCGCGCGCTGCAGGAGGAGGTCGGCATGCACGCTGGGCGGGTCGAGGAGCGGGCCGAGTTCTACAGCTCGCCCGGCTTCTCCGACGAGTACTCCTACGTCTTCCGCGGGCTCGAGCTCACGTCGGTCGACGCCTCGGCGCACAGCCCCGAGGAGGCGGCCATGGAGATCGAGCGCGTGGCCCTCGACGAGGTGCCGATGTTGATCAGGACCGGCCGGCTGGTCGATGCCAAATCGATCGTCGGCCTGTGCCTGGCCTTCGAGGCGCTCAAGTCGTGATCGTCGGCGTTCCCGCCGAGGTGAAGGACGGGGAGCGCAGGGTCGCCATCACACCGGACGGTGTGCGCGAGCTCACGACGTCTGGACATCAGGTGCTCATCGAACGCGGCGCGGGAGAGCACTCGGCGATCGCCGACGAGGAGTACACCGCCGCCGGGGCGTCGATCGTCTCGGTCGACGACGCCTGGACGGCCGGTCTGGTGGTCAAGGTGAAGGAGCCGCAGGCGTCGGAGTACGAGTACCTGCACGACGGCCTTGTGCTGTTCACGTACCTCCACCTGGCGGCCTACCCGGAGGTCGCCCACCGCCTCCTCGACGCCCGGGTGACCGGCATCGGTTACGAGACCGTGCAGCTGAAGAGCAGCGCGCTGCCCCTCCTGGCGCCGATGAGCGAGGTGGCGGGCCGGATGGCCACCCAGATCGGCGCCCACTACCTCGAGCGCGACTGGGGCGGGCGCGGGGTTCTGCTCGGCGGCGTCTCGGGTGTGCAGCCGGCCCGCGTCGTCGTCCTCGGCGCTGGCAATGCCGGCTGGAACGCGGCGTGGATCGCGCAGGGCATGCAGGCCGACGTGGTCCTCATCGACAAGAACCTCGACCGGCTGCGCTTCGCCGACGAGATCCACCAGGGCCGCGTGTCGACCCAGGCGTCAAACCGCGGCGCCATCGAGCGGGCCGTCGCCGACGCCGACCTGGTCATTGGCGCCGTGCTCGTTCCCGGGGGACGGGCGCCGGTGCTCGTCACCGAGGACATGGTGCGGGGGATGCAGCGCGGGTCGGTCATCGTCGACGTCGCCGTCGACCAGGGCGGATGCATCGAGACCACGCACGAGACCACCCACGCCGATCCGATCTACACGGTCCACGACGTCATTCACTATGCGGTCGGCAACGTGCCGGCGTCGGTCCCACGAACGTCGACGTACGCGTTGACCAACGCCACGCTCCCGTACATCGTGGAGGTGGCCTCCAAGGGAGTTCGGGGCGCGGCGGCTGCCGATGCGGCGATGGCGCACGGCATCAACACGATCGGCGGACACGTGACCAACCCGGCGGTCGCC
>JAFASB010000308.1 GCA_019244985.1 Acidimicrobiia bacterium
GAGAGATTGTGGACGGCGGTCTTGGCAAATCCCAGGCCGGGGTCGATCCACACCTCGTCGACACCCGCCGCCCGCGCCTCCTGGGCCCGGGCGACGAGGAAGGCCCGCACCTCGTCGACCACGTCGTCGTACGTCGCCTGCTGCTGCATCGTCGCCGGCGTGCCGCGCATGTGCATCGCGACCCATCCGGCGCCCGCGGCGCCTGCGACCTCGTGGAGCCCGGCCGACACGTCATTGACGATCGTCGCCCCCGCGGCCAGTGCCGCGGCGGCGACCTCGGGCTTGCGGGTGTCGATCGAGACCCGCGTCGTTTCGGCGAGCGCTTCGATGACGGGCACGACCCGGCGGAGCTCCTCGTCGACGGGCACCTCGGCGGCGCCCGGACGGGTGCTCTCGCCCCCCACGTCGACGACATCGGCGCCCTCGGCGATCATCGCCCGGCCGTGGGCCACGGCGGCCTCGGGATCCAGCCAGCGCCCGCCGTCGGAGAAGGAGTCAGGGGTGACGTTCAGAACACCCATGACCAACGGCCGCGACACGGCTCCGCAGGCTACCGGTGACCTGCGAAAACTGCGGTTTTTGGCTGTGGATGAACTGCTCAGCGATTTATGAACTGCTCAGCGATTTATGAACTGCATCGCCTCGCTGCGGGTGGCGACGCTCTCGCGGAACTGGCCCCGGACGGCCGAGGTGACCGTGACCGAACCCGGCTTGCGGACCCCCCGCATCGACATGCACAGGTGCTCGGCCTCGATGACGACGAGGACGCCACGAGGCTCGAGTGTGTTGTCGATCTCGTCGGCGATCTGGGTGGTGAGCCGCTCCTGGACCTGCGGCCGCTTCGAGAGGCTGTCAACGAGGCGGGCGAGCTTCGACAGGCCCGTGATCCGGCCGTCCGCAGCAGGGATGTACGCCACGTGCGCCTTGCCAATAAATGGAATCAGATGGTGCTCGCACACGCTGGCCAGCGGGATGTCCTTGACCATCACCATCTCGTCGTGGCCGGCCTCGAAGGTCACGTTGAGGTGCCGGTCGGGGTTGTCCCTGATTCCGCTGAAGATCTCGGCGTACATGTTCGCCACCCGCTCGGGGGTGTTCTCGAGCCCGTCGCGGTCGGGGTCCTCGCCGATGGCCTCGAGGATCTCCCGGACGGCCTTCTCGATGCGAGCTCGGTCGACCCCGTCCCCGTTGGCTTCGGTCACGCGGGGTTGGGATTCGGCCGCGGCCGCGGCTTGGGCACCGAGCGGGTGGAGGCCACCCGACGGCGGGCCGGGGCTCGGGTCGGTGCCGATGCCGACGGGATCCGCGTCGGACGCTTGGCAACCGGGCCGAGGATCGCCATGACCTCGGGCGTGTCGAGCGTCTCCCTTTCGACGAGCGCCTTGGCCAGGCGGTCGAGAACCTTGCGGTTGTCGGTGAGGATGTCGAGGGCCTCGGCATGGGCCTCGTCGATCAGCTTGCGCACCTCGGCGTCGATGCGGGCCGCCACCTCGTCGGAGTAGTTCGGCTGGTGGCCGAGGTCCCGACCGAGGAAGACCTCCCCGTTCTTCTGGCCCAGCTGCTGGGGCCCGATCTCGTCGCTCATCCCATACTCGGTGACCATCGACCGGGCGATCTGGCTGGCGCGCTCGATGTCGTTCTGGGCGCCGGTGGTCGGGTCGTGGAAGATGAGCTCCTCGGCCGTACGTCCGCCGAGCAGCATCGCCAGCTGGTCGCGCAGCTCGGAGCGGGTCACGAGGTACTTGTCCTGCTCGGGCAGGGCGAGCGTCCAGCCCAGGGCCCGCCCTCTCGGGATGATCGAGACCTTGTGGATGGGGTCGGCGTTGGGCAGGGCATGACCGACCAGGGCGTGGCCGCCCTCGTGGTAGGCGATGACCCGCTTCTCGTCCTCGGAGATCAGCCTGCTCTTGCGCTCCGGGCCGGCGATGACACGGTCGATCGCCTCCTCGAGCTGGGGCATGCCGATCTCCTTGAAGCCCCGGCGGGCCGCCAGCAGCGCGGCCTCGTTCATGAGGTTGGCGAGGTCGGCGCCCGTGAAGCCCGGCGTGCGCCGGGCCAGGATCTCGAGGTCGACGCCCTTGGCGAGAGGCTTGCCCTTGGCGTGCACGTTCAAGATCGCCCGCCGGCCTTCGAGGTCGGGTGAGTCGACCACGATCTGGCGGTCGAAGCGGCCGGGGCGCAGGAGCGCAGGGTCGAGGATGTCGGGGCGGTTGGTGGCGGCGATCAGGATGACCCCGGCCCGCGTGTCGAAGCCGTCCATCTCGACGAGGAGCTGGTTCAGCGTCTGCTCACGCTCGTCGTGGCCGCCGCCGAGACCGGCGCCCCGGTGGCGACCGACGGCATCGATCTCGTCGACGAAGATGATCGCCGGCGCGTTGGTCTTGGCCTGCTCGAAGAGATCGCGGACACGGCTGGCGCCGACGCCGACGAACATCTCGACGAAATCAGAACCCGAGATCGAGAAGAACGGGACTCCGGCCTCGCCGGCCACCGCGCGCGCCAGCAGCGTCTTGCCCGTACCTGGCGGTCCGAACAGGAGCACGCCCTTGGGGATCTTGGCCCCCATCGACTGGAACTTGGCCGGCGACTCGAGGAACTCCTTGATCTCCTGGAGCTCCTCGACGGCCTCCTCGGCGCCAGCGACGTCAGCGAAGGTGACCTTGGGCTGGTCCTTGCTCACGACCTTGGGCTTGGCCTTGCCGAACTGCATCACCCTGTTGCCGCCGCCCTGCATGGCGTTCATGAAGATCAGGAACACCCCGACCAGGAGCAGGAAGGGCAGGAACTGCTGCAGCAGCGTCAACCAGAGCGCGTCCTTGCGCTGGGTGACCTTGAAGTCGGGATGGTTTGGCGCCTTGCGCAGCTCGTTCAGGACATTGGCGGTGTCCCGGTCGGCGTAGGTGGTCTTGTACTTGGTGCCGCCCGCGTCGTTGAGCACGCCGGTGATCTCGTGATCACGGTCGGAGACCGACGCGTTGCGCACCTGTCCGGCCGACAGCTTGCGCTCGAAGGTGGTGAGCGAGAGCTTGTCGCGGTCGCTGCCGCCCTTGAACAGCGCGGTGACGAGCACCAGCGCCAGGACGGCGAGGATGATGTAGAAGATCGTGGAACGGGCGAGCTTGCGCACGGCTCCCCCAGGCTACCGAGGGCCCGGACCGTCTACCCCCGAGATTTCGGAGTTTCCTCGTACACGCACACGTAGGGCAGGTTTCGGTACCGCTCGGCCACGTCGAGGCCATACCCGATGACGAAGTCCGGCGGGATGTGGAACCCGACATAGCGCAGCTGCGGGTCGTGCTTCTGCAGCCCCTGGCGCACGAGGAGGGCGCAGACCTCGAGGCTGGCCGGGCCCCGCGCCTGCAGGTTCTTGCGGACGTAGGAGAGCGTCAGCCCGCTGTCGACGATGTCCTCGACGA
>JAFASB010000419.1 GCA_019244985.1 Acidimicrobiia bacterium
CCTTGCGCTGAAGGCCGACGAGGACCTTCACGGCGCTCACCACGTCGGGGCCCCCGAAGCGGGCGACGTCGTGGGCCGAAGCGGCGCCGGCGGCGACCAGCTTGAGGACGGCGGTCTCGTCGGTCGTCAGCGTCATGGGACTCAAAGTACGGACTCGCGCCGGGCCGCGGGTGGATCGCTCGCCAGGGGATCGTGGCCGCCGTACCCGCGGTCGCCGCGGAACCAGCTGGAGACCAGCATCGGCGGCCCGTAGACGACCGCTTCCACGCTCGTCACCAACCGCCACAAAAGTTCCGCCACCTGGCCCCCCGCTGAGACATTCCAACGACTGATGAAAGAGGCCCATCCTGGGGCAGACGGCCTGTGGATCGTAAGAGGGCTGATCCTGTGGACAGCGGAGGCGGTTTTACACAGTCTTCGCGGCTACACGTCTGCTGCGACGCGGCGGCGAAGCCAGAAGAGCGCGAAACCGACAAGCAGGGCAGCGGACGCGGCGGCGATGGGGGCGTGACCGCCCGTCGTCGCCAGCTCGGCGGCTGGGGCAGCTGGTGTTGCCCCGGGTCGCGGCCCGGATGCTGCTGGTGGCGTCGCCGATGGCGTCGCTTCCGAGGTGCGCGCCCCCAGCACCGAGGCACCTGTCGTTGACGCCGTCTTGAAGGGCCAGACACCGTTGAGGAAGCGCACGGCGTAGAAGCCGCTGAACCCGTCGGAGTACCAGATCTCGCCGCGCTCGGGAACGAACGCCGGCGCGCTCGCCGCCCACGAGGGAAGCTCGGGGGTCTTGTGGCTGACGACCGGGAAGTTGGCGTACGCCAGCTCCTTGGGATGGAACGGATCGCGGATGTCGAAGACGCGCATGCCCGACGAAAGGAAGCCGCACGCGACGATTCCCGGGTCCACCCGTGAGGGCACCGCGCAGTAGTGGGCGGTGTAGCCGATGATCGGTGTGCCGCCGGGGTCGTTCTGCTCCGGGCCCTCCTCGTTGGCGGGCATGTTCACCTGCAGGCGCAGGTTCGAAACGACACGCGGGTGGGTGTCGTCGGCGATGTCGATGATGCGCGCCGCGCCGACGGGGGCCGACCGGTCCAGCGGTCCCTTCGAGTAGAACAGCCGGCTGAACTCGTCGACCTCGACGAGGTACGGGTGGCCCTGGATCGAGATCGGAATCGCGGTCTGGGGGATGCTGACTTCGGGCCAACTCAAATGGCTGACCACCGGCACTTGCGGGTTTGGCTTGCGCTGCTGGATCTGGCTGACGTCGAGGATGGTGAGGCCGGCGTGGGTGCTGACGTCGGCGATGTCTGCGAGGTACAGGCGGTTGCCGTCGTCGCTGATGTTCAGGCCGTGGCCCACCCACTGGGTCCCGAGCCAGATGGGCTTCGGAACGGTGGGGTCGGTGACGTCGAGGGCGACGATGGTGTGTCCTGCGGTCCCGCTCACCCAGAAGGTGTTGCCATCGGGTGAGAACGTGCCCTCGTGGCCGAAGATGCCGAACGGGCCGCTCGACTTCAGAGTCGGATGCAGGCAGTCCTTGCTGACGTCGTAGATGTCGACGAACCCGGGCAGCGTCGCCGCGTTGCCCATGTCGGCGGCGAGCAGGCCCCGCTTGACGTTCAGGCTCAGCGACTCATGAGGCGTGATCATCGCCGGCGTCGTCAGCGTGTCCGTGTGCTTGGGGTGGGCCGGGTCCGACATGTCGAGGACGAACACGCCGGCCGTGTGGCCCGGGCTGCTGAGGAACACCTGGAAGGGCAGCAGCGGACCGCTGTCATAGAAGCCGCATTCGTGGCCAGCGGTGTCGATGTAGCGGTACACCCGGAAGCCGGCGTTGCTGCCGTCATGGCCGAGCAGCGCCAGGTTGCAGGTGTAGCCCTGCGCGGCCCGGCCGCTCGCGAAGTCCGAGGAGGGCACCCGTCCCTGCTCTGCGGTCTCGGGCTTGGACCCCGGGCCGCACTGGGCCTTGGGCGTCGGGCCGGGGTCGACCGCGGGCGAGGACGCCCGCGCCAGGCCGACCGTCCCGCCGGCGAGGCCGAGGAGCACGGTGATCAGGAGGATGCGAAGGATGTTCGAGCGACGGATGCTCACTGCCTTACCACCCGCCTCCGGATTCCTAACAAACCGAGGCCGGTGACGAGTGCCGCCCCGGCCAAGCCGACGGGCGCCGACCCGCCGGTGGTCGCCAGCTGTGCGCTGGGGGCCGCGGGCGCCGCCGGTGCGGCGGGCGCTGCCGGCGGCGTGGCCCGGCTCACCGTCGCCGCCTGCACGGCGGCCGGATGCGCTGTCCCTGCTGCGGCAGTCGCGAACGGCCAGACCCCGTTGGTCAGGTGGACGTTGTAGAAGCCGCTGTTGCCGTCGGCGTACCAGATCTCGCCCCGCTCGGGCACGAAGGCGGGCGCCGACATGTCGAACGCGCTCGCGGGCTCGCCCGGCTTGGTCGGGTTGACGACCGAGTTCGCGTAGGCGATCTCACGTGGGTGATACGGGTCGCGGATGTCGAACACGCGCAGGCCGGACATGATGAAACTGCACGCCGCGATGCCCGGGTCGGTGCGGCTGGGAACGGCGCAGTAGTGGCCGGCGTAGCCCTGGACGAGGAACGAGGCGCCCGGGTCGTGCACCTGGTCGCCCGCCCGGTCGCCGGGCTGGTTGACCTGCAGGCGCATGTGCGAGATGACCTTGGGGTGCGTCTCGTCGGCGATGTCGATGATGCGCGCCGCGCCCACGGGGCTCGTCGCCGCGGTGGTCGTGCCCCGCGAGTACTCGTCGATCTCCACCAGATAGGGATGGCCGCCGATCGTCACCGGAATCGGGACCTGAGGGATGCTGACCTCGGGCCACGTCAGATGACTGACGACCCGCATCTGCGGGTTCGGCAGTCTCTTCTGGATGTCCGAGCTGTCGAAGATCCAGATCCCCGGCGTCTTGCCGAGGTCGGCGGCGTACACGCGGTTGCCGTCGTCGCT
Source organism: Acidimicrobiia bacterium (assembly GCA_019244985.1). Lineage (GTDB taxonomy): Bacteria > Actinomycetota > Acidimicrobiia > Acidimicrobiales > AC-14 > CADDZP01. Next base: position 2,964 of record JAFASB010000419.1, read on the forward strand.
GACGTTCAGGCCGTGGATGGAGTACTTGCCCGAGCTCCACAGGATCCTCGGCAGCACGGGGTTGGAGATGTCGAGGGCGGTGAAGGTGTTGCCGCCCGCCGAGCTCACCCAGAACGTGTTGCCGTCAGGCGTGAAGTTGCCCTCGTGGCCCAGAATGCCGAGGGGCGAGCTCGACTGCAGCTGGGGATGACGGCAGTCCTTGTGGACGTCGTAGATGTCGACGAAGCCGGGGTTGAACGTGGGATAGCCCATGTCGGCCGCGAGCAGGCCCCGCTTGGCGTCGAGGCTCAGCGACTCGTGGGGCGACAGCATCGCCGGCGTCGTCAACGCGTCGGTCTGGACGGGGTGGGCGGGATCGGACATGTCGAGGACCAGCACGCCCAGGCGCTGCGTGGGGGCCACGGCGGCGGCGGTGGGGAACAGCAGGGTCGAGTCGTAGAAGGCGCACTCGTGACCGGCGCTGTCGATGTATCGGAACACCTTGAAGCCACCTGTGCGTCCGTAGTGAGAGCGGATCTCGGCGTTGCACGTGTAGCCCTGGGCGGCGCGGCCGCTCGTGACATCGGCGGTGCTGACCCTGCCCTGGGTGCCCGTCTCGGGCCGAGACCCGGGGCCGCACGGCCCGTCCGGGGTCGCGGGCGGCACCGCCGGCAGCGACGACGTGGCGGCACGGGCCCCAGCCAGACCGCCGGCGCCGGCGACCAGCACCGCGGCCGCGAACACAGAGAAGATGCGCGCCCCCCGCACAGGTAAGTGATTCGTCACGGGCACCCGAAGTCCCTCTTAGCCGCCCCCCAAAGGGTCGACACGCAGGCGGGTCAGGGTCAGGTGGCGAATCCGCCAGCCGCCGTCCCCGCGGACATACTCCTCGGCGTAGTGCCCGTAGCCGCGGAAGCTGGCCTCGGGATGGTCGGGGAACTCGACGTAGTCGAACATCGCCCACACCCCGGTCGCCGTGTCGGGGCCGGTGAGCGTGATCTCGGGCATGTGCCCGTGGTGGACGGTGACCACGTCAGCGAGCAGCTTGGAGATGAATCCGGCGATGTTCTCCCCGCCCTCTCGGACCCGACCCTCGGCCTCGAGGACAGCGTCGTCCGTGAACACGTCACGGAAGCCGCTCCAGTCCTTGGTGTCCATGCAGCGGAAGTAGCGAGCCTTGAGCTGCTTGATGGCCTCGATGTCGAGCAGTTGCTGGAGCGGATCAGACATGACCTGGCTAGTTTCCACCAGCATCGTGGTCCACTTCACTGCGCGCTACGACCTCCGACGTCCGGCGTTCGCATCGACGCCGCGCCACGAGATCTACGCCGCTGCTCTCGACCAGGCCGCCTATTGCGACGAGCACGGCTTCGCCAACATCGCCGTCTCGGAGCATCACGGCGTCGACGACGGGTACCTGCCCTCGCCGCTGGTAGTGGCCGCCGCCATGGCCGCCCGCACGAAGAGCATCAGGATCACGGTCGCCGCCATGCTCGCCCCCCTTCACGACCCGCTGCGCCTGGCCGAGGACACCGCGGTGCTCGACAACGTGAGTGGGGGACGGGTGGGCTACGTGTTCGGTCTGGGCTACCGGCCCGAGGAGTACGCCATGTTCGACCGGCCGTGGAAGAGCCGCGGTGACGACATCGAGACCGCGGTCGAGACCGTCCTCCAGGCCTGGACCGGCGAGCCGTTCACCTACCAGGGCCGCACAGTCCAGGTGACCCCCGCACCGATGAGCAAGCCCCATCCCATGGCGTTCTACGGCGGCGTGTCGAAGGCGGCCGCCAAACGAGCGGCTCGGCTGGGCCTCGACTTCTTCCCTCAAGTGCACGATCCGGCGCTGGCGGACATCTACCGCCAGACCTGCCAGGAGCTCGGCCGCGAGCCGGGGACCGTCTTCCTTCCCCCGCCCGGCCCCGGCACGGTCTTCTGCGCCGAGGATCCCGATGCCTTCTGGAACCGCTACGGCGAGCACCTGCTTCATGAGGCCCGCGTGTACGACTCCTGGCAGGGCCAGAACGACTCGGTGGTGCGCGACAGCTCCCAGACCATCGACGAGATGCGCACGGCCGGCGCGTACGTCGTCTGGACCCCCGACGAGCTCGTCGCCCGTGTGCGGTCCGGTGAGGTCACCGGCGTCACCACGCACCCGATGTGCGGCGGCCTTCCCCCCGACGGCGCGTGGGAGAACTTGCGGCTGCTCGCCGAGGTTGTGATGCCCGCAGTGAGCGGCTGAGTGTCGATGACGACCGGCGTGTGGGTGAGCGACGAGCATCAGACGCTGCTGTCGTTGCTCGAGCGCCGGCTCGAGACCGATCCCGAAGGCGAGTACCTCGACGTCACCGGCACCAAATTGTCGGCCGCCGACGTCGAGCGCACGGCCAACCGCCTGGCCAATGCCCTTGCCGATCTCGGGCTCGGTCAAGGCGATCGCGTCGCGACACTCATCGACAACTCGCCTCATGCGCTGCTCGCGTGGTGGGGCGCCATCTGGGGTGGCCATGTCGCCGTGCCGGTGAACACGGCCTACAAGGGCGAGTATCTCCGGCACCAGCTGGCCGACTCCGGGTCGCGCGTCCTGTTCGTCGAGGCCGACCTCGCAGAGCGGGCGGGTGCTGTCGTCGATCAGGTCGGCGGCCTCGACCACGTTGTCGTCATCGGAGGCCCCGTCGAGTCTGGCGAGATCGGTGCGGCGACCGTGCACCGATGGGACGACCTGCTGACCGCCGACGACAAGCGGCCGTCGGTCGACATCAAGCCGTCGGACCTCGGCACGTTCGTCTACACGGGCGGCACGACAGGTCTGTCCAAGGGGTGCATGCTCAGCCACAACTATCACGCCGCCCTGGCACGCCAGATCGGCATCTGCTGGGAGCGGACGGCCGACGACGTGGTGTGGACGCCGCTGCCGATGTTCCACTTCAACGCCCTCGTCACCGCAGTGTGTGGGGCGCTGCTGTTCGGCGGCCGGGCCGCGATCTACCGGCGCTTCTCGGTGTCGGAGTTCTGGCCGGAGATGAACCGCGTTGGCGCGACGGTGACGTCGACGCTCGGCACGATGGCGTACCTCCTCGCCCACGACGTCGACCGTCCGGAGATGCCGCGCTCGGGCGCGCCGGAGGCAAACGAGTCGCTGCGGCTCATGGGTGCCGCGCCGCTGCCCGCGGCTCTCGACGACCTGATCCGCGAGCGCTTCGGCATCAAGACATTCAGCGGTGCCTACGGGGTCACCGAGGCCAGTCTGATCTCCTGGCAGCCGCCAGGCGTCCGCAACAAACCCGACGCGGCGGGCGTCGTCAACGACGAGTACTTCGACACGCGCATCTTCGACGACGACGACAACGAGCTGGCGAAGGGAACTGACGGCGAGATCGTCGTGCGCCCCAAGCGCCCGCACGTGATGTTCGAGGGGTACTGGGGCCGGCCCGAGGCGACGGTCGAGACCAGTCGCAACTGGTGGTATCACACCGGCGATATCGGCCGTATCGACGACGAGGGCTTTCTCTACTTCGTCGACCGCAAGGCCGACTACCTGCGCCGTCGCGGAGAGAACATCTCCAGCTTCGAGGTCGAACGTGTCCTGATGACCCACGGGTCGCTGGCCGACGTCGCCGTGCACGCTGTCGCCAGCCAGCTCACCGAGGACGACCTCAAGGTGACCGCCACGGTGAAGGAGGGAGCGTCGCTGGCCGAGGAGGACCTCTTCCGTTGGTGCGTCGACCAGCTGCCGTACTTCGTGCTGCCCCGCTACATCGAGTTCCGCGCTGAGCTGCCCCGCAGCCCCGTCGGTCGCGTGCTCAAGCGCGAGCTGCGCGCCGAGGGTGTCACTCCGTCGACGTGGGACGCCGAGGCCGCCGGCGTCACCTACGAGAAGCGCTGAGATCGGTGGAGTTCCACCTCTTCCTTCCCCAGATGCGCATGACGATGGAGACCATCGTCGACCGGGCGCGCGCCGCGGAGGCGGCCGGGTTCGGCGGGATCGCGTTCATGGACCACCTGGCGCCGCCCAACGCCGACGGCCACCCGATGTTCGACGCCATGGCGACCGCCGGGTGGGTGGCCGCGAACACGTCGAGGCTGATCGTCGGGCACCTCGTCCTGTGCGACCCTTTCCGTCAGCCGGCCGTGCTCGCCAAGGACGCGGTCACGCTGGACCACGCCTCGGGTGGACGCTTCGAGCTGGGGATCGGCTCGGGCTCCGTCGCCTCCGAGCTGACGAGATTCGGCATCGAGGTCGATGGCAAGCGCGTGGATCGCCTGGCCGAGACGCTCGACGTCCTGAAGCTGCTGTGGAGCGGTGAGCAGTTCGACTACGAGGGCCGCTTCCATCGCCTGCAGGGCGCGCAGCAGTTGCCGGCGCCGACGCGGGCGATCCCGATCCTGATCGGCGGCGCCGGGCCGCGCACGATGGAGCTCGTGGCTCGTCACGCCGACTGGTGGAACTTGCCGGGGAACGACGCCCACAGACTGGCGGAGCTGCGGCCGCGGGCGGGTGGCGCGCGCCCTTCGCTGCAGACGATCGTCGGTTACGTCGCTGACGAATCGCGACGTGAGGAGGTGACGGCGCTGGCGACGCGGCGCTTCGGCTGGGCGGCCTCCGGCCCGGCGATGGTCGTCGGCACCGCGCCGGAGCTCGTAGACCAACTCTCGGCGCTGGCCGACAGCGGGGTGGAGCGCTTCTACACGTGGTTCACCGACTTCGCAGCGCCCGACACCATCAAGGGGTTTGGCGCCGAGGTGATCGGGGCCCTCGGTGGCTGACGGCGGACGCCCGCCCGAGGGCGACTGGCTGGGCACGCCGTATCTGCGGTTCGAGCGCCACGGTCCGCTCGCCCGGTGCGTCGTCGACCGGCCCGAAGCGCGCAACGCCATGACCCCCGCGATGTACTTCGGCGTGCGGTACGCCTCGAACCACGTCGATGCCGACGTCGACCTGGCGGGACTGCTGCTTACCGGTACGGGCGACGTGTTCATCCCGGGTGGCGACATGGGAGGCGCCAGCCCGGACGCGTGGGGCCTGCCGCCGCTCGGGATGGAGATCACGCCGTTCGACGCCCTGCGCCAGGCGATCAAGCCGATCGTGTCCGCGGTCAACGGGATCTGCCAGGGCGGCGGGCTGATGATCGCCATGCTGAGCGACGTCGCCGTCGTGAGCGACCGCGCGACGTTCCGGGTGCCCGAGCTCTTCCGCGGCATCGCCGACACCCACTACGGCCACATCCTCGCCCGCCAGATCGGGCCGGCGCGCGCTCGCGACCTGATGTTCACGGGGCGGACGCTGTCGGCCGAAGAGGCCGTCGAGTGGGGTCTCGTCGCACGCGTCGTCCCCCACGAAGAGCTGCTCGACGCCGCCACCGAGGTGCTCGTCGCCTGCTGCCGCACGGCTCCCGGCGCGCGCACAGACATCAAGCGCGAGCTCGATGCCTACTACGGCCTGTACGACCGCATCGGCATGCGGGAGAGCCTCGGTGCCACCGAGGCGGTCGAGGGCTGGCGGGCGTTCAAGGAGCGCCGGCCGCCGGCGTGGATCCACCCGGACCTGCGGCCTGAGGGGAGGCTGTAGTGGCGTACGAGCACCTCCTCGTCGAGCGCCACGGTCCGGTCGGGTGGCTGATCAACGACCGCCCCGAGCAGCTCAACGCCATGAACGCGGCCATGCGCGACGAGTTCGCCGACGCATGGGTCGAGCTCGACGGCGACCCCGACGTGCGCGTCATCGTGCACACAGGCGAGGGGCGTGCCTTCCAGACGGGTGTCGACGTCGCCGAGCTGGCGAGCGACGGCGTCGGCATGGAGCGGTACCGGGAGAGCGTCGAGAACTGGGACCTCCATTTCACGGCCTGGCACCAGAAGGTGTGGAAGCCCGTGATCACTGCCGTCAACGGCATCTGCGCGGGCGGCGGCTTCCACTGGGTGGCCGACGCCGACATCGTCATCGCCGCGTCCGACGCCCAGTTCTTCGATCCCCACGTGTCGGTCGGGCAGGCCGTGACCATGGAGGCCATTGGGCTGCTCAAGAAGATGCCGGCCGAAGCCGTCATGCGCATGGCGTTCATGGGGCGGTACGAGCGCATGGGCGCGGAGAGGGCCCGCGAGCTCGGCATGATCAGCGAGGTCGTCGACCCCCCGTCGAGGTTGCGGGAGCGGGCCCAGGAGATCGGCGAGACGATCGCCAAGAACTCGCCGGCCGCCATGGCCGCTACCAAGAAGGCGCTGTGGGAGGCGCTGGAGATGGGGCTGACCGACGCCTGCCGCAACGGCGCCCGCCACCTCGTCTCGCTCTGGGGCCATCCCGACCAGGACGAGGGGCCGCGGGCGTTCGCCGAGAAGCGGGATCCGGCCTGGGCGCCGCCCGAACGCGCGTGAACCTGGCGTCGCTGCTCCTCGATCATCCCTTCGACGACGACGAATCACTCCTGTGCACCCTCGAGTCGAGCGTGAGCGCAGGCGAGGCGCGCGCGGGTGCGGCGGACATTGCGGACCAGCTTCGGGCCGGCGGGATCGAGCCCGGCCAGGCCGTCGCCGTGCAACTGCCGAACGATCCGAGCGCCGTCGTCGCCATGTTCGGTGCGTGGCTGGCAGGCGCCGTCTACGTTCCGCTGAACCCGCGGCAGACCAACGCCGAGGTCGTCGCAGCGATGGATGCAGCCGCGCCGGCTGCGTTCCTTGACGGCGGCGGCGTGCGGGCGCTGTCCCGCTCTGACCGTAGATATGACCCCGACACGGCCTTCGTGACGTGGACGTCGGGGACTACGGGCCTTCCGAAGCCCGTGCTGCAGACGCACTCCGGCTACTTCGAGATTCTCGACCGGGTGCTCGGGACGATCCGCACCGATCCATCCAAGCGGCCGCCCCCGAATCTCATCCCGGTGCCGCTCGCCCTCAACGCCGGCATCTACAACGTGCTGTTCGGCCTGCGGGCCGGCGCCGCCGTCGTGATCATGGAACGGTTCGCAACGGCCGATTTCGCAGAGCTCGTCCGTCGCTTCGAGATCCGGTCGACGGTTCTGCCCCCGGCGGGGATGACAATGCTCGCCGACGATCCTGCCGTCACCGATCTGGCTCCGCTGCGCTATGTGCGCAGCATCACCGCGCCGCTGTCGCCGCTCGCCGCCCGCCGGTTCCACGACAAGTTCGGCGTGACGGTGCTCAACGGCTACGGCCAGGCGGAGATCGGCGAGGTCATCGGCTGGACCGCGGCCGACGCCCGGGAGCATCCCGAGAAGCTCGGTGCCGTCGGGCGGCCCCACCCGGGCGTCGACATCGAGCTCACGGAAGAAGGAGAGCTCCTCGTCCGCCCACCTCGTACCGCGGCCGGGCTCGATGCCGAGCGGGTGGACGCCGACGGCTTCGTGCACACCGGCGACCTGGCGCGCGTGGACGATGACGGCTTCGTGTGGATCGAGGGCCGCATCAGCGACGTGATCAATCGCGGCGGGAACAAGGTCTTCCCCGACCACGTCGAAGAGGTTCTGCGTCTCTCGCCGTCGGTTCTGGACGTCGCCGTCGTCGGTGTTGCCGACGAACGCCTGGGCGAGGTTCCGGTGGCTTTCGTGGTCGGCGAAGCGGATGCCGCGGCGCTCGACGCGCTGTGCCGCGAACACCTTGTGCCGTACAAGGTGCCGGCCGAGTTCAGATTCGTGGAGTCGCTGCCGCGCAATGACGTCGGCAAGGTGCTGCGCCGGGAGCTGATCGCGAGCTATCCGTGACCTACGCGGCGCTCGAGGTGTGGCGCAACGGGCCCGTCGGTTGGTTGGTCTTCAACCGACCCGATGTCGGCAATGCCGTCGACGCCACCATGTTCGCCGAGCTCGTGCAGGCGTGGGCGGAGCTCGACGACGACGGTGATGTGCGGGTGATCGTCAACACCGGGAACGGCGACGCCTTCCAGACCGGCCTCGACGTTCGTCAGCTGGCGCGCGACAAGG
>JAFASB010000432.1 GCA_019244985.1 Acidimicrobiia bacterium
ACGTCGAGCTGCCGGCCGATGAGCTGGCCGCGACGATCACCGACGACCTCACGATCCTGCTCGACGCGGCCGACGAGTTCTGCCGCTCCGGCGACCTCCTGACGCTTGCGTCGTCGCCCGAGAACGTGGCGTGGCGCCACTGGTGGCGCGACGAGGTCCTGTCACAGGTGCGGGAGGGCGCCGAGCCCCACCCCTGGATGCCGGTAGCCCAGACGTGAAGCACACGACCCTCAGCGAGGCCGTCTCGGCCAACGTGCGCCCCGGTGACACCGTCCTGCTCACCGTCGGGCATTCGCGCTGGACGGCGGCCGCCCGGGAGCTCGTCCGCCAGACGTGGGGCTCGGACCCACACTTCACGCTCGTGATGCTGAGCCTGTCGTCGCTCGGCGCCCTGTTCTTCCGCGGCGGCCTGGTGGACAAGGTCATCACCGCCTACTCGGGTGACTCGTTCCCGACCTACACGCCGAACCCGATCTTCCAGGCCGCCTACAAGAGCGGCGAGGTCGAGGTCGAGCACTGGTCGATCCTCACCTACCTGCAGCGTCTGGAGGCCGCAGCGCGCGGCCTGCCCGCGGCGGTCACAGGCTCGCTCCAGGGATCGTCGATGGCGGACAACGACGCATTCACGGTCGTCGATTCAGACTTCGGTCCCGTGGGGCTGCTGGCGCCGCTGGTGCCTGACGTCGCTCTGGTGCACGGCGTGGCCGCCGACCGAGACGGAAACGTCGCCGTCAATCCTCCGCTGCTCGAAGGCGTGTGGGGCGCGCTGGCCGCACGCCGGGGGGCAGTGGTGACTGTCGAGCGCGTGGTCGACGATCTGTCGCCGTGGTCCGGCCTGGTCCGCATCCCCGCCCACCGGGTGCTCGCCGTCGCCGAGACGCCGATGGGAGCCCATCCGGGCGGCCTGTTCGCGCGAGGGACGCCGATCGACGGCTACGGCGAGGACGTCGACTTCTGGGTCATGGCCCGGGACGCGTGCCGCGGCGACTTCGACGAGTTCGCCCGCCACTGGTACCTCGAGCCCGCCGACCAGGACGACTACCTCAAGCGCCTCGGCACCGAGCGCACCGACTGGCTGCGCGGGCGCGTGAACCCCGAGTCCTGGAAGGAGGACGCCGAGCGGTGGCCGGTCGACGAGGAGTCGCCGATCAGCGCGTGGGAGACGGCGGCCGTCTGGGGCGCGCGTGAGCTGGAGTCCCGGATCGAGGAAGTCGGCGCCGACGCCGTGCTCGCCGGAGCCGGCGTCGCCAACCTGGCCGCGTGGGTCGGCGTCGCCAACGCCCGGACGGCGGGCGCTTCCGTGGTCCTGACCGCCGAGCTCGGGATGTGGGGGTACACCCCGACGCCCGCGGACCCGTACATCTTCAACCACCGCTCGTTCCCTGGAGCGTCGATGCTGAGCGACGCGTCGCACGTCCTGGGCCTGTGGATCGGCGGCACCGGTACGAAGACGATCGGCTGCCTGGGCGCCGCCCAGGTCGACCGCCACGGCAACCTCAACTCGACGTCGCTGCTGCCCGCAGGTGGACCGTTCCTCGTGGGGTCAGGCGGCGCCAACGACGTGGCGACACGCGCGACCGAGTGCCTGGTGATCACGCGTTCCGGTCCCGCCCGTCTCGCCGAGAGCGTCGCCTACGTCACCAGCCCAGGAGAGCGCGTCCAGACGGTCGTCACCGATCTCGGCATCCTGCGCAAGCGTGACGGCGACCTGTGCCTCTCGGCGGTGGCCGAGGGCGAGTCTCCGCTGGAAGCGCGGGTTCGCGAGGCGGTCGCCGGCTGCGGCTGGGACGTCACGGTCGACCGCCAGGTCGAGGAGCTACCAGCGCCGACGATGCCCGAGGTCCTCGCCCTCCGCCGCTACGACCCGAGAGGCTGGTTCCTCCGCTAGCGCCAGAACGATGCAGGCTCAGGCGTTGGTGCGCATCCAGCCGGTGTAGATGTTGGCGAAGTCCTGGTTGACCTTCTCGGGAAGCTGGTGGATGTCGCCGAGGAGCATGGCGCCCCACACGATCTGGGCCGAACGCTCGACAAGCGCGGTGATGTGCAGCGCCTTGGCCGGCGACGGGCCTACGGCGACCATGCCGTGGTTGGCGAGCAGGGCCGCCCCGCGGTCGGCAAGGACGGCGACCGCGTTGTCGCCGACGTCCTGGGTGCCGCTCTGCCCGTACTCGGTCACCGGCACCTCGCCGCCGACGTAGATCGAGAACTCGTCGATGCACGGCGGGATCGGCTTGCGGGCGATGGCGAACATCGTGGCGTACACCGGGTGCGAGTGGATGACCGACTGCACGTCGTCGAACGCCTTGTAGATCGCGGTGTGGAGCAGCTTCTCCGAGGACGCCCCTCGCTCGCCTTCGACCTGTTCGCCGTCGAGATCGATGATGCACAGGTCCTCGAGTGCCATCGCCTCGTAGTCCACCGACGACGGCGTGATGCAGATCGTCCCGTCGGGCATGCGCGCCGAGATGTTGCCCGCGGTGCCTTCGACGAGGCCCTTGCGGAGCATGTCCTTGGCCGTCTTGAGAACGTCTTCCTTCACTTGAGGACCTCCGGGTTCATGATGTGCTGGGGCCGCTCGCCCGCCAGCAAACGGGAGAGGTCATCGGCGATGAGACGGGAGTGGTTGGCCTCGGTGTCGTAGGTCGCCCCACCTATGTGGGGCGTGAGGACGACGTTGGACATGTGCGTGAGGGGGTGGTCGGTGTCGAGACGCTCGCCCGTGAAGTGGTCGAGGCCGGCGGCGGCGACCTTGCCGGACTGCAGCGCTGCCACCAAAGCGTCGCGGTCGTGCAGCGCTTCGCGAGCGGTGTTCAGGAAGACGACGCCGTCTTTCATGGCGGCGAACTGATCGGTGCTGATCATCCCGGTCGTCTCGGGTGTCACCGCGGCGTGGAGCGAGATCACGTCGGCCTGGTCGAGCACCTGCTCGAGCGATTCATTGGCGTCGTCGGCGTACGGGTCGTACGCAACCACTTTCATGCCGAGCCCTTCGAGGCGCCAGCGCAGGGCGCGCCCGACGGCGCCGAGGCCGACAAGGCCTGCTGTCTGCCCGGCGATCTGCCACGCGCGGTAGCGCTGGTAGGGGATGGTGTCGTCCTTGAACACGGTGTCGTTGCGGACGTCCTCGTCGGCGGGGATGACGTGGCGCGACGCCGCGAAGAGCAGGGTGACGGCGATCTCGGCGACGGCGTCGGCGTTGCGGCCCGGTGCCCGCAGCACGGGGATGCCGGCCTTGGTCGCACCGGCGATGTCGACGTTGTTGGGGTCGCCGCGGCACGAGCCGATGGCGACGAGAGGCGGGTCGAAGACCGGATCGTTCACGAAGTCGCTCTCGACGATGAGGATGTCGGCGCCCTCCTCCTTGATGCGGTCGGCCAGCTTCGGGCCGTCGAGAATGCGCAGCGGTCGGTAGTCGATCCAGGGATCGAGGACGACGTCGGCCAGTTCCTTGAGTGTGTCGAGGCCCTCACCCCGGAACGGGGCGGTAACGAGGGCTCGGTGTGCAGCGGGCATGACAGTCATAATGACGGAACTATGACGCCGGCGTCACATAGTGAGCTCGCCGTGGGGATCGACATCGGGACGACCTCGGTCAAAGCGGTCGCCGCCGACGCCGACGGCAATGTCGTGGCCAGGGCGCGCGTGCCGCACAAGGTCGTCATCCCCGACGCTGACAAGTTCGAGCACGACGCCGACGAGGCGTGGCGCCGCGGACCTCGCGAGGCGCTCGCCGCCCTCAAGGTCGGCGACGTGGCCGCGGTCAGCGTCACCGGGATGGTGCCGTCGTTGTGCGCCGTCGACGCCGATGGCGTGCCGATCACGCCGGGACTCATCTACGGCGACGTCCGCGGGCGCACCGGCAGCGGCGCCGACCCCTCGGGAAGCGGCGAGACGGCCGCGTTCCTGCGGTGGACGGCGAAAGAGGCGCCCGATGCCGCCGGCTACTGGCCTGCTCAGGCGGTCGCCAACCGCGCTCTCTGCGGGGAGGCGTCGCTCGACACGGCTACCGCCTTCTCGGCGTACCCGTTGTTCGACGGCAACGTCTGGGACGAGGCGCAGCTCAAGGAGCTCGGCGCCCGGCCCGACCAATTCCCGGCCGTGCACGTCAACGGCGCGGCCGCAGGTCGAGTGGGTGACGCAGTGCTCGGCGCCAGCTCGATCGATGCCATGGGCGAGCAGTTGGTCGCCGGCGCCGACCGCGACGGCGACGTCATGGTGATCCTCGGCACGACGCTGATCATCTGGGTGCTCGACACCGGTTGGAAAGAGGTGCCGGGGCTGTGGACGATCCCTCATCTCGGTGGTCTCGAGAACAAGAGCTTCATCGGTGGCGCCAGCAACGCCGGGGGCTTGTTCCTGAACTGGGCGCTCCGGCTCACGGAGCCGACGAGTGAAGACCCGGTGCCCGATCGCGTGCCGGTGTGGGAGCCGTACGTCCGTGGCGAGCGCACGCCGTACCACAACCCGAACCGCCGGGCCGTGCTACACGACCTCAATCTCACGCACGACGCGGCGGCGGTGCGCCGGGCCGCCTACGAGGCGTCCGGCTTCGTCACCCGGCACCACATCGAGATGACCGGCGTCGAGCCCAAGCGCATCGTGGCCACCGGTGGCGGTGTCCGCGTGCCGGAGTGGGTGCAGGCGCTGGCCGACTGCACCGGTCTGCCCGTCGACGTCGTCGCCGTACCCGAAGGGGCGGCGCTGGGCGCGGCATTCATGGCACGGGTCGCCGCCGGACTCGAGCCCGACACGGCCGCCGGCGCCCGCTGGGCCAAGACCGCCGGCAGGGTCGACCCCGACCCGGTGTGGGCCGATGCCGTGAACGAGCGGTATCGCCGCTTCCGAGAGCTGGCGGGCTGACGCGCGCATGGCAGTGGAGATCCGCATCGACCGCGAGAAGTGCATGGGGTCGGGCAACTGCTCGTTCTGGGCGCCCAACACGTTCGATCTCGACGACGAAGGGATCGCCATCGTCGTCGCCGCCGCCGGCGACACCGACGAGAAGGTCGTCCTCGCCGCCCAGGGGTGCCCCACCCAATCGATCTCCGTCTGGCGCGACGGCGAACAACTGGCCTAGGAGCAAGCCATGCCGATCGGAATCTCCGACGACCACGAAGCGCTGCGGGCGACCACCCGCCGTTTCCTCGAGTCACGGTGTCCGCCGCATGTTCCCCGCGCCTACCTCGAGGCCGAGGTCGAGGAGCCGCCGCCGTTCTGGGAGGAGCTGGCCGGCCAGGGCCTGTTGGGTCTCGCCGTCGACGAGCGTTACGGCGGCCAGGGTGCCGGATTCGTCGAGCTGGCAGTCGTGCTCGAGGAGCTCGGACGTGCCATGGCCCCCGGCCCGTTCGTGCCGACGGTGCTGGCCGCGGCGCTGATCCAGGACGCCGGCACCGAGGCACAGAAGGAGACGTGGCTGCCGAAGCTGGTCGACGGGTCGACGCCGGCGGCGGCGATGTTCGACGGCAACCCGGTGGTCGGGGGCGGCGTGGCGAAGGTCCTGGTGGCGCCCGACCTCACGATCGTGGAAGTGCCGGACCGAGAGCCCGTCCCCAGCCTCGACCCGACGCGCCGGCTGGCCCGCTTCCAGGGAGAGTGGGCGACGGCCCCGGCCCGCTGGCACGACATCGCGGCGGTGTTGTTCGGGGCCGAGGCGGTCGGGATCGCGGGATGGTGCCTGGACACCGCGTCGTCGTACGCCAAGGTGCGCGAGCAGTTCGGCCGGCCGATCGGCCAGTTCCAGGCCATCAAGCACAAGTGCGCCAACCTGCTCGTCGCCGTCGAGCAGGCGCGGGAGGTCGTATGGGACGCGGCCATGGCCCTCGCAGAACCAAGCGAGGCGCCGCTCGCCGCAGCCGCCGCCGGGTCGATCGCCTTCGACGCCGCTGCCGACGCGGCCAAGGAGTGCGTCCAGATCCTCGGCGGCATCGGCTTCACGTGGGAGCACGACGCCCACCTGTATCTGAAGCGGGCGATGTCGGTTCGCCAGCTGGTCGGCCCCACGTCGGCATGGCGGCAGCGCACGGCCAGGATGGCGCTGAAGGGCACGCGTCGTCAGCTGCACATCGAGCTGCCCGCCGAGGCCGAGGCGGTGCGCGCCGACGTGCAGGCGTTCATCGCCGACCTCAAGGACCACGACCGCAGTGAGTGGAACCGGCGCATGGCCGACGCTGGC
>JAFASB010000433.1 GCA_019244985.1 Acidimicrobiia bacterium
GCGGTCGCCGAGGCGTTGGCGCTCGACACCGTCGACCCGCAGGAGGCACTCGCTAGCTGAGCGAGATCCGGGCGCGGATCGGGAGGTGATCCGACTCTCCCGTGTGCACCACCTCGGCGTCGCTCGCCACGACCGGCTTCGTCGTCAACAGGTGGTCGATCTGGAACACCGGCCGACGGTCGGCCGGCCATGTCGCGCCCCGCACCGTGTCTTTCCACCCCGGCACGACGAACCGCGCCAGCCACCGCCACATGTTGAAGTCGCCCATGAGCACCGAGGGCTCCTGTGGGGCGGGGAGGACGCCCCGGAGCCGCCACCGCAACAGGGGCGATACGTGCTCGACGTGGGGGAAGTGGGAGGCGCAGACGGCGAGCCTGCCTCCGTCGAGGTCGAGGTGGGTCTTCAGCACGGCGCGGTCAGTGGCGTCCATGAGGAAGCCCGACAGTCGCTCCTCTGTCACCGGTCCCGTCGGGACGCGTGCCAGCAGCGCCTGACCCCAGTCGCCGTCGCCCTCGGTGCCGCCGGTGCGGCTCACGACCTCGCACTTCGGTTTCACGACAGCCCGGGCCGTCCACGCGTGGTGCACGTCGTAGCCGAGGGTGGCGGCCACCTCGTCGGCGACGCTCGGCCCTCCGTCCGGTCGCCACACCTCCTGCAGGGCAAGAATGTCGACGTCGAGTTGCCGGCACGCGGCGACAACATCGAAGGGCTCGGCCCTGCGCGGCGCGAGCCGCCGATGCCCCCAGTGGATGTTGTACGAGCCGACGGTGACGCTGCGCACCCGCCCGAGGTTACGGGCGGCTACAGGCGAGGGCCCTGCCCCGGCCCTTTCTCGTTTCGCGTCGGGGGCAGCGGTTCGACGGGGCTGCGCCCGAGGCGCGTGCGGATGGCCCTGATGGCGTAGCGGACCCGGGCTCCGGCGGTGCCCGGCAGCGCGGCAGCGGCGGTTGCCTTCGTGGTGCTCAGGACGAGTTGCGGGCCCCAGATCGGCGAGCGGAGGAGTGACGGCGCCGACTTCGCAGCGGCGACCAGCTCGGCCGTGGCATGACCGAAGCGCTCGTCCTGGAACGCCGTGCCCGCAAGACGGAGATGGCGCCTTGCCGTGATCAGCCGTTCGGCGCGCGATCTGTCCGCGGCCGGCAGCTCCGGGAGGATGCGCGCCCGCACCTGTTCTTCCTGTGCATCGGCGTCGACTCCTTCGGCGCGCGTGCGCTGCTCGAGTACGACATCTGGCACCAGAACCACGGGGCGCTGGCCAATCGCTCGCAGCCAGAGATCCTGGTCTTCGGCAACGACGAGGTCGTCGTCCCAGCCGTCGACGGCGCGCACCGCATCCGTCCGCAGCAGCACCTGGCCGCTGACGAAGAACCATCCGGCCATCACCTCCTCCCACACCGGCCGCACGGCGCGAATACGTGGGTGGGGGATGCGCTTGTGGTGGCCGCTGCCGTCGAAGATCTGCTTGGCTCCGAACGCGGCCACGGCGCCCGGAGCGCGGTTCAGTGCGGTCCACAGGCGTTGGAGGCCGGCGGGGCGCAGACGGTCGTCGTCGTCGAGGAAGAGCACCGTGGGGCCAGTCGCCGCCGCGAGGCCGCGGTTGCGCGCCGCCGAGCGCTCGACGTGGTCGTCCAGCCGAATCGACCGCACGCGCTCGTCGCCGACACGTTCGAGCCATCCCGACGTTCCGTCACACGAAGCATCGTCGACGACGATCAGCTCCCACGCAGCAAAGGTCTGGTCGACGACACTGCCGACCGCCTCGCGCAGCAGGGGCAGGCGATCCCGCGTCGGGATGACCAACGAGACGGCAGGGTTCATCGGCGGGCGTGGACCACGATGCGGTCGCCCTGGGCGGTCGTGACGGGGGCAGGGTCGCCGGCTCGGTAGGCACGCCACAGGCGGCGGACTTCGCGCACGGCGGAGACGGGCGGGAGGCGTGACGCCACGACGCGCACCTCTCGGAACCCCACGTCGCGAAGCATGCTGACGACGGCAGCCTCGTTCGGCATCCACCAGTTCGTCGGATCCCCACCGAGCTCGTCGCCGGGCAGAAACACAAGCATCGGGCGACGCGTGCCGATCCGTGCGACCTCGGTCTCGAGAATCAGAAGTTCGTTCGTGACGCTGAAGACGCGCTCGAGGGCGAGCAACGGATGACGGACGTGATACAGCACACCGAGGAAGAGCACGACGTCGAACATCCCGAGGTGGTCGGGTCCGAGCTCCATGACGTCGAGCGTGATGTCGTCCACCGACGATCCGAGGACCCGGCGGGCGAGCTCGAACCCGGCCTTGGAGGGGTGGCCCTCGGACCGCAGCCAGCAGTGGTAGTCCATGGCCACAACCCGCGACGCGCCGCGGCGTTCGGCCTCGAAGGAGAAGAAGCCGTCCCACGCGCCGATGTCGAGCACGGTCTTACCGGCGAGCGACGCGGGGAGCTGGACCGTGGCCAGCTTCTCGATCGTTGCATCGCCGCCCGGTGTGACGACCCCGTGGCCGAGATCCATCGTGTGGTGCCAACGCAGCCGCGAGACCGCTTCCCACAGCTGCTCGGGCGACATCGGCTGTGCGTCGTCGGTGTCCATCTCCGCGCCATGATGCACCGATGGGCCGCAGCACCGTGGAGCTTCCCGCCTCAGTCGAGGAGTATCTCTCCTGGCTGGCGGTCGAACGCGGCCGATCGGCGAACACCCTCGCCGCCTACCGGCGGGACCTCGCTGCCTACGTCGAGTTCGTCCACGGCCGGGGCGTGGCCCTGAGCGATGTCGACGAGGCGATGGTGCAGGACTACCTGGCGTAC
>JAFASB010000443.1 GCA_019244985.1 Acidimicrobiia bacterium
GCCCGCTGGCGGGGGGAGACGATCGGACCCCGCACCGAGAAGGCGTACGCCGTCGAGCCCGTCGGCGTGGCGACGATCAGCCCGTCGGCCGCGTAGCTCGTGAAGAAGGTGTCGTTGATGGAGACGGCGGCGTGGATGGTGTGCCCCGGCCCGTGCTTCTCGATGCTGGCTTCGTTGAGGGCGAGCAGGGGTTCGGCCGCGATCGCACCCGACGGGGCGTGGACTGTGACTGCGAGCATCATGCGCTCTTCGATGTCGTAGTTCCCGCCCAGGAAGCGGTCGAGGGCGACGAGCAACTGCGCGGGCTCGAGCTCGGTCAGGTAGCCGAGGTGGCCGGCGTTGACCCCCAGTACAGGCACGCCCTCGCGCGCCACCAGCTCGACAGTGCGCAGCATCGTGCCGTCGCCGCCCAAGCTGACGGCCAGGTCAAGCCCGGTCGCCAGCTTCTCGGGGTCGCAGGCGCAGTCGCGCAGGTCAAGCTCGTCGGCTTCCTCCGGAGCCATGCGGACCTCGTGGCCCTGCTGGCGGAGCCACGCCGCCGCCTCCTGGGCGGTCTGGAGCGCCTCGTGCCTGAGGCGGTGCACGACGAGGGCGACGACCGCCATCAGCGCGGCCCCGCCAGATGCATGAGGAACTCGACGTTGCCGTCGGCGCCGGTCAGCGGGGAGCGCATGGTGTCAATCATGTCCGACCCTTCGGCGGCAAACGCGGAAGCCACGCCTGCGACCGCTCGTTCCCAGACTTCGGGATCGCGAATCACACCGCGGCCGCGGCTCGCCTCGGCCCGACCGGCCTCGAACTGCGGCTTCACCAGGACAACCAGATCGGCGCCCGGTGAGCTCAGGGCAACGAGGTTGGCGGCGACCGTCCGCAGGGAGATGAACGAGAGGTCGGCGGTCACCATGGGAAACGGGGCCCCGGGCACGTCCGAGGGACTGAGGTGCCGCACGTTCGTGCGTTCGAGCAGGGTCACCCGCGGGTCACCGCGCAGACGCTGGTGAAGCTGACCGCGCCCGACGTCGACGGCAACCACATGGGTGGCACCGCGCTGCAGCAGGCAGTCGGTGAATCCCCCGGTCGACGCCCCCGCGTCGAGGGCCTGACGGCCGGCGACCTCTACGCGGAAGTGGTCGAGCGCCGCGGCCAGCTTCTCGCCGCCGCGGCTCACGAAGCGCGGGGCGTCCCCCGCCACACGCACGGGTTCCTCGGGCGCCACGAGCCGCGACGCCTTCTCGGCCGGCGCGCCCGCGACGGTCACACGGCCGGCGGCGATGTCGGCTCGGGCCCGCTCCCGACTGGGCGACAGGCCACGACGGACGAGCTCGGCGTCGAGCCGTCGCCGCAGCGAGGTCAGCCCCCCGCGGCGCTCGTGCCCGTGCCCGCCTTCTTGACGGCCGTCGTCTTCTTGGGCGCGCTCTTGGAGGCCGTGCCCTTGGTGAGCTTGCGCTCGAGACGGGCCAGGTCTTCCTGGGTGGCGATGCCGAGGGCCGAGATCTGGCTCTGCAGCTCGTTACGAACCACCTTGCGGAGCTCCTCGGCGTTCTTGCGGCTGCGATCGAGCAGCTCGTCGACGGCCTTCTTGGCTCGCTTCTGTTGCACGTCGCCGGCCTTGACCAGATCGCGCACGACGGCCTCCGCCTGGGCCCGCGTCAGCTCCGTCCACGCCTTGCCAGTGTCGAGGTATTGCTGCCACCTGTCGTTGGTCGCCATGGCCGGAAGGCTACTGGCTGCACCCGATTGGCAGCGAAGTCAGGAGCGTAGGCTCCCGCCCGCGTGATCCCCCTGAAGGACTACAACCCCACGACCCGACGGGCATGGATCACCCTCGGCCTGATCCTCATCAACGTCTTCGTCTACTTCCTCGTGCAGCCGCACGGGCAGGGAAACATCGACCCGCAGTCGGAGGCGGTCCGCGAGGCCAAGTTCACCTACGCCCACGCCGCCATCCCGTGCGAGGTCACCCACGGTCATCCGTTGACGCTGGCCGAGGTCCAGGCGACGGTGAACAACAACGATCAAAACGCGTGCGCCGACGCGAGCGACCCGTCGTCACCGGAGGTGTTCCCCCACAAGAACGTCTACCTGGCGATCCTCTACTCGATGTTCCTGCACGCCAGCCTTCTCCACATCGCCGGCAACATGCTGTACTTCTGGATCTTCGGCAACAACATCGAGGACCGGATGGGCTGGATCGGGTATCCGATCTTCTACCTCGTCGCCGGACTGGTGGCCGCCGCCAGCCAGTTCGCGGTGCAGCCCAACAGCACTGTGCCCGTGGTGGGCGCGTCGGGCGCAATCGCGGGCGTCATGGGCGCCTACCTCGTCTTGTTCCCGCGCGTCCGAATACGGGCGCTCATCTTCATCATCCCGGCGGATATTCCCGCCTACGTCCTGCTCGGTTTCTGGTTCCTCTTCCAGTTCTTCACCAGTCCGACCTCCGGCGTGGCGTGGGTGGCCCACGTCGGCGGCTTCTTGTTCGGCGCCCTCATCGCCCTGATCTTCCGCAACCACCTGCGACCGCCGCGGACGAGACCGAACCTCTTCTACGGCGCGACGTGATGAGTCAGGCGACGATGCCGGTGGCCGTGTACCGGGGCGAAGGCGACGTCGCGCTCGACCAGAAACCGGTGCCCGAACCCGGTGCAGGCGAGGTGCTGGTCGAGGTGAGCCATTGTGGCGTGTGCGGCACCGACATCCACATGGTGTTGGAGGGATGGGGCCGTCCCGGCGCCGTGGGCGGTCACGAATGGTCGGGACGCATCGCCGCCTTGGGGCCCGACGTCGACGGCTGGGGCGTCGGAGACGCCGTCGTCGGCGGCGAGCTGGTCGGGTGTGGCGAGTGCGCGATGTGCACCACCGCACGGCCATCCCTGTGCGAGCGACGGCCGCCGGTCACCGGCAGCGGCCAGGACGGAGCCTTCGCCAAGTTCCTGGTGACACCGGCCGCCGGTCTCGTGCCGGTCGGCGACGGCGTCCCACTGCGGAGCGCGGCTCTCACCGAGCCACTGGCCGTCGCCATGCACGCCGTCACCCAGGCGGGCGTCGGTCCACGCGATCGCGTGCTGGTGACGGGCGCCGGCCCGATCGGATTGCTGGCGGTCGCGGCCCTCCGCGCTGGCGGCGTCGACGATGTCGTCGTCAGCGAGCCGACCCCGCAGCGGCGCGACCGCGCCCGTGCCGTTGGTGCGGCGCGCGCGATCACACCCGCGGACCTCGAGGTGCCGCCGCTGCCGATGGATCTCGTCGATGAGCCGGTGGACGCCGTGCTCGAGTGCTCGGGCAGCGCCGACGCCATGGAGGCAGGCCTGGCCCAGCTGCGCCGCGGCGGTCGGCTCGTCCTCGTCGGGACGGGCATGCACGCCCCGCGCCTCGACAACAACCGCATCCTCCTCAACGAGCTCGTGGTCACCGGCGCGTACAACTACGACGGCGGTGGGTTCGCGGCGGCCATCGACCTCATCGCGTCGGGTCGCCTCCCGGTCGAGCTCCTGATCGAGCCCGACGACGTTCCCTTGACCGGGCTCCTCGAAGCCATGTACAAGCTCGCGACCGGTGAGCTGGCGGCCAAGGTGCTCATCGTCCCTCGGCCCTGAACAGAACAGAAAGGACGGCCGTGACCGACACACCGGTGAAGAAGAGGCGCCAGCCTCGCTTCAACCACGTGGCCATGAGCCTTGCTGCCGACGTCCTCGACGAGCGAGGGCGTGCCGACATCGTCGCCTTCTACGAGGCTGTTTTCGGGTGGGAGGAGCTCACCCAGATGACCGAGGACCGTAAACGCCTGGTCCTCATGGCCTACCGGTACGGGCAGTTCGTCTTCCTCATCGCCGACGAGCCACACATGACAGGACCGCGGATGGACCACTTCGGGATGCAGGTCGACACCATCGAGGAGCTCGACGAGATGCTCGACCTGGCGCGCGCCTACAAGGAGAAGGACGACCGCGTGGACCTCATCGAGAAGTCGGCCGAGAACCACGGGCCACTGACGATCACCAGCTTCTACGTCGGCTACCTGTTGCCGATGATGGTCGAGGTCCAGCACTTCCAGATCCACGATCACCAGTAATCGCGGCCGGCGTCCGCCGATCTGGTAGTCAGGGGCGGTGCCCCGGTTCGAACCTTTCGACGGCATCCGCTACAACCCCGAGGCCGTCGAGCTCGACCGCGTCGTCGCTCCCCCCTACGACGTCATCGGCCCCGAGGAGCGTCAGGCCCTCGAGGAGCGCGACCCCCACAACGTCGTCCGCATCGACCTGCCCCGTGACGAGCCGGGCCGTGACCGCTACACCGCCGCCGGGTGTCACCTCGACGAGTGGCTCGCCGAGCAGGTCCTCCTCACCGACGACGGCCCGGCGTTCTACGTCTACCGGATGGGGTACCACGACCGCGATGGGCGCCCCCGCCAGACGTCCGGCGTGATCGGCGCCCTCGAGTTGTCGGTACCGGGCGAAGGCG
>JAFASB010000531.1 GCA_019244985.1 Acidimicrobiia bacterium
GACCGGCGGATAAGCCAGCCCCGGGGCTGCGCCCTTCCGCCGGCCGGGGACGAGCCCGCGTTCGGGGTGAGCCCTGGGTGAACAGCCCCTGGGTTGCAAGCAGGCGCAAACCCGCGCCCTATGCACATTCTGTGCCGCAGTCTCGAAGCCTGTCCGCCCTGCTCGCATATTGAGAGCCGGTCCAAAATAATGTCTAGTAATTGATGCTGTATCTCAGTCATCCCGCCAGCCGATCGTAGAACTCCGCCGCCAGGCGTGCTGGCCGCGGTTAGCCCACCTGGCTCGTCCAAAGATTGCAGACACTGCCAGAGTCTCGCCTACCAAGACGTTGGGCAGCGAAATTATGCCCCGATTCGGCCGCTAAGACGGTGTCAGGCACTCGCACCCGTGACTCTGGCGGGGTCTTTGTCACTCAAAAGTTAATGTGCGTTAATAGCACGGGAAACGGCTTTTCACGCTTTACAGCCCGCAACTCGATTACTAATCACAAGCCCGTGAGCGGCGCGGCTGGTGTCGTTCTGCCTTCGTGTCATCACGGCCGGTAACGAAATCACATCGAAGTCTTGCGGCGGGTCGTAAGACCCTCGTGTTTACATAGACTGTACTGAAAGGACTTACGCATGTCTACTCTCACGGTTGGCGCAGGCCAGCAGTATCAGACCATTGCCGCCGCAGTCGCCGCCTCGCAGGACGGCGACGTCATCCAGGTGCAGGCGGGGACGTACACCGACGACTTCGCCGAGATCACCCACAAGATCACTATCGAGGGCGTGGGCGGGATGGCCAAGCTGGTCGCCGACGAGCAAATCCCGAACGGCAAGGCCATCCTCGTCACCGACACGGACGTCACCCTCGACCACCTGGACATCTCGGGCGCAACCGTGGCCGACGGCAACGGCGCTGCGGTGCGCTATCAGGGCGGCAACCTGACGATCACCAACTCCTACATCCACGACAACCAGGACGGCATCCTGACCGCGCCCGACCCGAACGGCACCATCACCATCGAAAGCTCCGAGTTCAGCCACAACGGCACCGGCGACGGCCGCACGCACAATCTCTACGTCAGCAACCCGCTCAAGACGCTGACCATCGATAACAGTTACTTCCACGACGCGGTGGTCGGGCACGAGATCAAGAGCCGTGCCGAGAACACCATCGTCACCAACAGCCGGATCATCGACGGCCCGACTGGGACCGCCAGCTACAGCATCGACGCGCCGAACGGCGGCAACGTGACGATTTCGAACGACGTGATCGAGCAGGGGCCGTACACCCAGAACCCGGCCATCATCGCTTATGCCGAGGAGGGAAATACGTACGGGACCTCCGATTCGTCGCTGACCGTGACCGGGAACACGATCCTGAACGACTTCAACTCGCCGTCCGCCTCGGCCGTGTGGAACACCGATGGCACGGTCTCGGCCACGGTCGACAGCAACCAGACCTACGGGCTGAGCCCGAGCCAAGTCCTGAACGGCAACGGGACCGTGACCAACAACACCTATCTGACGACCGAGCCGACCTACAGCACGGCCTCGCCAATCCAGTCGTCGACCCCGACCCCGACCCCCACCCCGACGCCGACGCCAACCCCGACACCGACGCCGACGCCAACCCCGACACCGACCCCGGCGCCCACCCCGACACCGACACCCACGCCCACACCGACGCCAACCCCAACACCGACACCGACGCCGACGCCCACACCGACGCCGACGCCGGCGCCGAAGCCCACACCTACCCCAACACCGACGCCGACGCCGACGCCGACGCCGGCGCCCACACCGACCCCGACGCCCGCGCCCACACCGACCCCGACGCCCGCGCCGACACCGACACCGACCCCGACGCCCACACCGACGCCGACGCCCGCGCCGGCACCGACCCCGACGCCCACCCCAACACCGACGCCGGCGCCGAAACCCACGCCCACCCCAACACCGACGCCGGCGCCGAAACCCACGCCGACGCCGGTCCCCGCCCCGAAGCCGACGCCGACTTCGGCGACGTCGATCAACGTCGATCACAGCATCGTCGCGACCATCAGCAACGCCACCCTGCACGGATCGGCAAACTCGCTCTATGTCGGCCTGAATGGGAACAACAACACCGTCACCCTGACCGGGCAGGGCGAGGAGATCGACCTCAACGGGAGCGGCAACACCGCCACCACCGCCGGCGGCTCGGCCCTGCACGTGGTGGGAAGCGGCAACACGCTGGACGCCGGAATCGGCCCAGTGAATGCCAACATCGTCGATGGCGGTAGTCACAACACCATCGTGCTGCACGGGCCGAATCAGGCCTTCGTGGGCATCACCGGGCCTGTGCTCACCAACGGCGACGTGCTCGACGTCCGGGCCGCGCTCGGCACCACCGACTGGAACGGCAGCGCGAGCACGCTCGGCAGCTATATCCACCCCACCAACGTCGATGGTGGCCAGGACACGCTGCTGATGATGAGCAAGACCGCCAACGGGCCGCAGGGCTTCGTGGCCATCCTCTACAACACCGGCAACGTGTCCACCGACACCTTGCTGCAGCATATGAGGACCAGCTAACGCCTAAAGGGTCGCCCTGACGCCGAGTCAGGGCGGCCCCGATTCCAGCTCGAACCCAAGCTCCTCAAGCGTATGTCGCAGCGACCGGAACCCGGAAGCGGCATAGGTGAGCGGCTCCGCCTTCGCCGGGTCTTGCTCGGCTTCGACGATCATCCATCCGCCATAGCCGGCATCGCACAGCGGCCGCAGTGCTGACCCGAAGTCCACGGCGCCGTCGCCCGGCACCGTAAAAACCCCGGCCACCACGCTGTCGAGAAAGCTCCAGCGCTCAGCCCGAGCCCGCGCCAGCACCTCGGGGCGTACGTCCTTGGCGTGCACATGGTTGATCCGGTTCGCCCAGCGCCGGCTCACTTCGGCCGGGTCGGCGCCGGCAAAGGCCAGATGGCCCGTGTCGAACAGCAAGCCGACGTTTGGCCCAGTGCCGGCCATCAGGCGATCGATCTCGGCCGCCGTCTCGATGACGGTGCCCATGTGATGGTGGAAGGCAATCCGAACGCCCTCTCCGGCCGTCCAGTCCCCGAGACCCGTTAGCCGCTCGAGAAAGACCGGCCACTCCGCCTCGCTCATCCGCGGCCGGTCCGCAACCGGCGTGTCGCGACGCCCTTGTACGCTGCCGCTGGTCTCGGCGAACACCATGACCGTAGCGCCGCAGGCCCGGAGCAGCTCGAGATGCGGCTGGACCGCGGCGATCTCCTGCTCGACCGTCCGCCAGCGCAGCTCCGCCCCATACCAGCCGGAGACGAACGCCAGACCGTGGCGCCCGAGCACCTCCAGCAGCGCCCGGGGCTCGGTCGGGAACTTGTTGCCCTTCTCGATGCCCGCGAACCCGGCCGCCCGCGCCTGGGCAAGGCAGGTCTCGAGCGGCGTATCCCCGCCAAGTTCCGGCAAATCGTCGTTGCTCCAGGCGATCGGGTTGGTGCCGAGGCGGACGGTCATCCCCGCGCGGTCTCATAGGCGGCGCGGGCCGCCCGCACCTCGGCGCGCGCGGACACCTCCGGCACCGCCACGTCCCACCACGCGCCGCCGGCCTGCGTCGTCGCGACCGGGTCGGTCCGGATGACCACGACCGAGG
>JAFASB010000091.1 GCA_019244985.1 Acidimicrobiia bacterium
TCACGGAAGCCGCGGCCGGTCGAAGGCGCGTGCCAAGGCGACGCCGATCCACGTGCACGAGATCCCTACGACGAGCGTGGCGAGCACATAGAGAACAGCCGTCAGCGCGTGCCCGTCCCTCACGAGGAGATCGCCCTCGCCGGCGAACGTCGACATCGTCGTCCAGGCTCCGAGCACCCCGACGCAGAAGAACGGGCGCACATACCGCGTCGCACCCACGCGCTCGAGAAGGACCGTCAGGACGAGTCCGAGGAGGAACCCGCCCGAGACGTTGATCGTGAACGTCGTCCACGGAAACCGGCCCGCCGGCGTCTGCCACGCCAGACCCAGCTCGTAGCGGCCGAGTGCGCCGATGAACCCGCCCACTGCCACAGCAGCGAGTACGTCGAGTTGTCGGGCACGCCTCGGGTCCGGCGACGGCCGATCCGGATCGATCGGCAGTTGGGCGTCGTGGTGCTCGAACCGGGAGGAGTCGATGGCGGGCTGTCTAGCGCCGGCCGACGCGCGTCCGGCGCGCCCCGATGAGCAGGGCCAGGCCGAAGAACACACATACGGCGCCGATGACTGCCCAGAGGGCCTCGCCGGTCATGAACGAGCCGCCGATCGCGCCGATCCCCTGGCCGAACCACACGGCGCCGACCAGAACGAGGATCACCCCGATGACCACCCGAACCCGCACGGCGTCACGGTACGGCATGGGCCAACATCATGCCGAGCTCTGGACGTGCGGTGTAGGGCCTCGGTCAGCTCACGCGTTCGAAGTGAACGTCGATTTCCTCGCCGGGCTTGCGCTCCTCGGTCTCGGCCAGTCCTTCGAGCACGCGCTTGTCGGCGTCAGTGGGCTTGTTGGCGTCGAGCCCCCTCGGCCAGACCCGGTACGTCGCCACCGTGTTGAGCTCGGCGCCGATCAGGAACACCTGAGCCTGTAGATAGATCCACGACAGCAGGGCGATCACCACACCGAGGGTGCCGTAGGTGCGGCTGGCGTTGGCGAAGGTGTGCCCGACGATGTAGCCGCCGAGAGCCTGCAGGCCGATCCCGGCCACGGTGATGATCAGCGCTCCCGGCACCAGCTGCCTCCAGGACGCACGCGCCACCGTCAGGAGCTTGAGAGCCGCCAGAAAGACGGCGAAGTTGACGAGCGTCGAGATGACCAGCGCCAGCACCTTGGTGACGCCGCTGTGCCCGGTACCCGCCGTGGCCAGACCGGTCAGCAGCACCGACCCGAGCACACCGGCACCCAGGACGAGGAGAAGGAGCAGAGCGCGTCCGCGGGACTTCAAGAAGTTCGGCCGCGCCTTGCGAGGCACGTGCCACACCGTGTCCATGGCGCTCTGGCCGGCCTGGACGACACCCATACCGCCCCACAGGGCTCCCACGATCCCGACGCCGAGTGCGACCCCGCTGCCCTTCAGCGTCCCGAACTTGATGTTGTCGCCGATCACGGGGAACCGGGCCAGGACCGAGTGCTCGACTTGCTTCTGGAGGTGCGAGTTGTGCCCGGCGAAGAACCCCAGCACGGTGACGAAGACCAGCATCAACGGGAACAGCGAGAAAAAGGCGTAGTAGGCGATCAGGGCCGCCTGCTTGCCCGCCTCGTCGTCGCCGAACTTCTTCACGACCGCGAACGGAAACCCAACCCAGGGGTGCTCACGCTGATAGCCGTCGACGCGGTCGATCACGCCCTGCAACGGGTTCGCCATGGGATCTATGTACCCCGGAGACGCACGAGCCGCACTCCGAGTGCCCCGGCGGCGCCGGCCAGGCCGACGACGGCGAACCCGATGGCGGCGGCACGGTTCGACCCGGCGCCCCCGTTGCCGCCGGTGTCGTCGATCCGTACCTGGCCGGGCCAGGGACCTCCGAGGGCAGCTTCAACGGGGCCCGGCTCCGAGGTCGTCGTCGGTGCCGGGGACGGCGGCTCGGTCGTCACTGTGGTCGGTGCTGCCGTCGGCCGAGGCGCGGCGGCGCGAGGCGCGGCCCGCGAGGCGGGGACGCTCCGAGGCGGCGGCCCCACGACGGTCGCAGCGCCCGGCGGTCCTGCGCCCCCGCCGAGGCCGGGCGGCGCGCTTGGCGCCGGCGCCGACCCGACGCCGAGCGCCGCCGCCGCGTCGATGCGTCCGCTGCCACAGCCCGTGCACGGAACGGCGGTCGCGAGTACTCGCTGGACTGCCCCGCTCGCGCTGTAGCCCTTCGCCAGGAGCAACGCCACCTCGCCGGACACGTGGGCGGTCGCCATCGACGTGCCTGCGATCGTGGCGTACGAGTTGTTGGGATACGTCGAAACGATGTCGTGGTAGGGGTTCCCGTCCGCGGCGCCACCCGGCGCGGCCACCGCCCAGGTGGCCCGGTCGACATGGTTCGAGTACGAAGCCACGTCACCGTTCGGTGTCGTGGCCGTCACCACGAGGATGTGGAGGCTGCCGAAGTTCGGCGTCTGCGCCGAGTTGCCCGCCGCCACGACGGGCACGGCGCCGTGCGACCACGCGTACTCGACAGCCGAGGAGAAACCGGGCCCGAACGCGACCCTCGACGTCGCCTCGGCACCGAGGCTGAGGTTGACGACCCCCGCTCCGTGGTCGACGACCCATCGAATCGCAGCTCCGACGTCGGCGTCGCTCCCCGACCCTCCGCTGTCGACGGCCTGCGCGCTGATCAGGTGGGCGTCGGGCGCCATCGAAGCCACACCGATCCCGTTGCCGGTCAGGGCGGCGATGATGCCGGCGACGTGGGTTCCGTGGCCGACGACATCGGTCGTGCCGCCCGACGTGCACAGTCCCTCGTTGCCGTTGGACCCGACACAGTTGGCGCCATCGACCACCTTGCCGGCCAGGTCCTCGTGGCTGGCGTCGACGCCGGAGTCGACGATGCCGACGTTCACGCCCGCGCCGGTCGACGCCCCCCACGCGGCCGGCGCGCCGACCTGCAGCAGGCCCCACTGGACCGGCGGGTTGTCCCAGAAGTAGTCGTTGCTCGGCCCCGCGGCGCGGGCCACGGCGAGGGATGACAGCCCACCGGCGAGCACGCCAAGCGCGAGCGCCGCAGGGACCCGCCGCCAGAAGCTCACCCCGTTGCTATGTCGCGAACGAGGTCGGGCGTTGTGCCATCGGCGAGAAAGATGTCAGCTCCTCGACGGGCATGGGCGTCGAGAAGTAATGGCCCTGGGCGCTGTCGCACCCGAGGGCACGGAGTCGGTCGACCTGTTCGGCGCGCTCGACGCCCTCGGCGGTGATGTGCATGTCGAGGGCGTGGCCGAGGGCGATCACCGCCTGCACGATGGCGGCCTCGGGCGAGACGTGGTCGACCCGCTCGACGAACGAGCGGTCGAGCTTGATGACGTCGATCGGGAAGCGGCGCAAGTAGCCGAGCGCCGAGTGGCCGGTGCCGAAGTCGTCGACGGCGACGCGCAGGCCTTCGGTGCGGAGGCGCTCGAGAGCACCGACGGCACCATCGTCGCCCAGCGCCAGGCGCTCGGTGACTTCGATCTGCAGCAGCTTCGGGTGGAGGCCGCTGGCGGCGACGATCTCGAGGATCTCGTCGGACGCCGCCGACCGCCGGAGCCACCGCGGCGAGAGATTCACGCTCACCACCATGGGGCCAACGGTTGCCTGCCACTCACAGGCGGCCCGGCACGCATCGGCCAGGACGAAGCGGTCGATGGCGACGACCAGGTCGCTCTCTT
>JAFASB010000112.1 GCA_019244985.1 Acidimicrobiia bacterium
GCCGCGAGCGGAATTCCTAACGCTGCGGAGCCGCCTGTAGGTTCGGCGCCCATGGCCGACCGCCCGTTGCTCGCCGGCGTCCGCGTCGTCGAAAGCTCGATGCTGGGGCCCGCGGAGATGGGTGGTCTGCTCGCCGATCTTGGTGCCGACGTCATTAAGGTCGAGCCTCCCCAGGGCGACTACGGGCGTCAGATGACATGGCCGATCGTCAAATCGTCGAACGGCGAGGGCGACGCGTCGCTGCTGTCGCTGCACATCAATCGGGGAAAGCGTTCGATCGCCATCGATCTGCGCAAGCCCGAGGGCGTGCAGATCTACCTCGACCTGGTGAAGGACGCCGACGTCGTCATCGAGGCCATGCGCCCCGGCGCCCTCGCCAAGCGCGGGCTCTCATATGAGCGCCTCCGTGAGCTGAACCCGAAGATCGTGTTCTGCTCGATCTCCGGGTACGGGGCGACCGGCCCGTACAAGGAGTATCCGAGTCACGGGATCGCGTACGACACGTGGGCCGGACAGGTCCCGGTCGCCGAAGACGACCACGGGTACACGTACCTGCCGGAGCACACGAGCATCGGCATCCACGCCGGGCCGCTGTACGGCGCCCTGACGATCCTCGCTGCTGTGATCAGCGCGCGGGAGTCGGGCACCGGGTGTTACGTCGACGTCGCCCAGGCCGACTCGGCCGCCTACTTCGACTGGTACCGCATCGAGTCGTGGCGCGCCTATGAGCGACCCGACGACGAGGTGTACGGCAACAAGTCCGACAACTACGAGCGTCGCGCGCCGGGAACGGCCGGCATGAAAGAGGGCGTCCGCTACCAGGTGTACGCCACCGCTGACGGCGAGCACGTCCTGTTCATGGCCAGCGAGCAGGCGTTCTGGCGCAACTTCTGCGAGGCGGTCGAGCGCTTGGATCTCTTCGAGCGCTGGCCGGGCTCGAAGTTCGCCGACCACGCCCGGAACAACGTCGAGCTCCAAGGCATCCTCACCGACATCTTCAAGCAGAAGACGGCGGCCGAGTGGATCGAGTTCGGCGGCCGGCACAACACACCGATCGCGCCGGTCAACACGCCCAAGACGATCGCCGACGATCCGCAGTTCCAGCACCGGCTGCCGTGGATCCCCAAGGAGCAGCTCGAAGCCGACATGCTTCCCTTCCCAGCGCAGCTCACCGACGCCGATCTTCCCGTCCCCGGCCGCGCGCCGAACGTCGGCGAGCACACCGACTCGGTGCTGCGAGATGCCGGCTACGACGACGCTCGGATCGCCGCCCTGCGCGACGGCGAAGTCGTCTTCTAGCTCAGGTCGTTCGGCCCGTTCAGCCCTGCAGGCGCACGCAGCACCGAGCCTCATCGGGCTCGAGCAGGCGAACCGTCCCGCCGTTGCATCCGACTCTGAGGGGCGGCCAAGGCCCTTCACAGCGCGCTCTCATGTAGGGCCGGTTGGCTGGAGCGCCCAATGGCAGTCCCGAACCCCGAAACCGAACGGTCGGCAGGCCGGGCCACCGCATTGGTGGGTGCCGTGATCGCGGTCGCCGTGCTCGCTACCTGGCTGGCCAACCTTCCCCGGGGAGACGGTGCGGGCCTCACCGCGGTCGGCCAGCTCACCGGTTTCGCGTGCTCACTCTGTGCCCTAGCGGCCGTTGGCATGATGGCTCGCATCCCCGTCGTCACCAACCTCATGGGTTCGGACCGCAGCGTGCGCTGGCACCGTTGGGCGTCAACCGCAACCGTCGTCCTGCTCGGGGTGCACGTGGTCACGCTCGTCGTCGGGTACGCGGCGGCGGACAAGGCCGGACTGGCCCACGAGGTCTCGACGTTGGTGACGACATATCCGTGGATGCTGTCGGCCACCGTCGGCGCCGTGATCATGGTGGGGATCGCGGTGATGTCGGTGCGCCGGGCCCGCTCGAGCATGAAGTACGAAACCTGGCTGTTCGCCCACTGGTACATCTACCCGGCGTTGTTCCTGTCCTTCGGCCACGAGATCACCGACGGCGCCAGCTTCGTGCACTCGACTGCCCCGACTCTGGTGTGGACGTGGCTCCACCTCGTCGTCGCCTGTGCGCTGGTCTGGTATCGCCTCCTCGTCCCTGCATGGCAGATGGTGACCCACCCGATGACCGTCGAAGACGTACGGCTGGACGGAAAAGCGGCCGTCACGGTGATACTCGCCGGCCGCCGTCTCGACGAGTACCGCGGCCAGGCGGGCCAGCACATCCGGATCCGGTTCCTCACCCGCGACGGCTGGTGGCAGTCCCATCCGTTCTCGTTCTCGGCCGCGCCGACGTCCACACACTGGCGGATCACAGCCGCGGTCGACGGTGACTTCACGAGTCGATTGCGCGCCCTGCGTCCGGGGACGAGAGCCGTCGCCAGTGGCGCCTACGGCAGCCTCACCGCCGAACACCGGCGCAGCGCCAGCGTGCTGCTGGTGGGTGGCGGGAGCGGCATCACGCCGCTGCGGGCCCTTCTCGAAGCGTTCCCGGCGGGCACCGACGTACGGGTGGTGTACCGCGCCCGGACGCCGGAAGACCTGATGCTCAAGAGTGAGCTCGACGCACTGGCGGCCGCTCGCGGCAAGGAGGTCGACTACCTCCTCGGGCGGCGCAACGCCGACCCCCGTCAGGACGTCGTTTCCCCGCCCGCCCTGCGCGCCCTCGTTCCTGACGCCCCGGGCCGCGACGCATACGTCTGTGGGCGGTCGGGGTTCGTCGACGCCGTCGTCTGGTCGCTCCGCGCCAACGGCGTGCCGGCGCATCAGATCCACACCGAGCGGTTCGATGCCTGAGGTCCACACGTGAAACGCGCCGTTCCCGCCATCGCCCTGTCCGCAGCCGGACTGACCTGGCTCCTCCACGCCCAGGGCGTGATCGACACCGACGCCGCTACCCGCTCCAGCACGTCGGCGGCCGCGCCACCCACGAGCGGCGACACCTCGACCACCGAGAGCTCGCCGGCGTCCGAGCCGTCCCAGACGACGCCGACGACGAAGCCCGCCGCATCGGGCAACCGCACTGTCGACGGCCCGGTCATCGACACCCGATTCGGTCCCGTCGAGGTAGAGCTCGTGCTCGCGGGTGGGCGCATCACCGACGTCAAAGCGCTCGAGTATCCGAATGAGGCGCGCCGCTCGCAGTTCATCAGCGAGCAGGCGCTCCCCCAGCTGCGCGACGAGGTGCTCCAGGCCCAGAGCGCGAACATCGACACGGTCAGCGGAGCGACCTACACCTCCGACGCCTATTCGCGCTCGCTCCAGGCCGCGCTCGACAGGTCGGGGATCACGCAATGACGGTGGTCCGACGCGTCGAACATGTCATGGGCACTGCGGTGTCACTGCTCGTACACGCCGACGCGGAGATCGACTCGGCAATCGACGATGCCGTCGCCTGGCTGCACGAGGTCGACGACCGGTTCACGACGTACCGCCCGGGCAGCGACTGGCTCCGCTATCGCGCCGGCGAACTGGCACCCGCGGACCTTCATCCCGACGTTCGCCACGTCGTCGAACGGGCCGAGGAGCTGACGCGAGTGACGCAGGGAGCCTTCCGTATCGATGCCGACCCGAACCGGCCGGCCGACCCGGCCGCCTACGTGAAGGGGTGGGCCGTGCAACGGGCGGCCGACATCCTGGTGGGCGCGGGCGCCAGCGCCGTGTGCGTCAACGGCGGTGGCGACGTCGCCCTCTGGCGGCTGCACGGCGCCTGGCGAGTCGGCATCCAGGATCCCTTCGATGCGAACCTTGTGCGCGGTGTCGTCGAGGTCGACTGCGGAGCCGTGGCGACGTCGGGTTCCTATGAGCGCGGCGACCACGTCTTCGATCCGCGGACCGGAGCGCCCGCACGCGGGCTCGCCAGCGTCACGGTCGTGGGGCCCGACCTCGGCACCGCCGATGCGTACGCCACAGCGGCCTTCGCCCTCGGCCGAGACGCGCCAGATCTGCTGCGAGCGCTCGACGGCTACGGCGCCTTCATCATCGATGCCACGGGCGCCACCGAGACGATCGGCCTCCAGACCGCCGCCTGACGCATACGGATCGCCAAATGGGGCAGGGTTAAGGGCACCATGAGCGACCAACCGCCCCCGCCCGAGCAGCAGCCGGCGCCGCCTCGCGAGAGTGCCGGGCTCAGCGCCGCAGCCATCTCGTTCCTCGTCGTCGCGCTCCTCCTGCTGATCTTCATGTTGGAGAACACCAAGGAGGCGCACGTCCACCTCTTCTTGTGGCACGTGAACCTGCCGCTGTGGTTCGTCATCTTCGGCTCCGCTCTGGCCGGCGCCGTCCTCTGGGCGGGCTCCGGTGCCCTCCACCGTCATCGCAGGCGCAAGGCCAACAAGTCTCAGGTGGGCGCGGGCCGCAAATAGCAGCTGACGCCGACGTCAGGGTCGGCGCTAGCGTGAACTGGTGATGGACGAACTGCCGAAGATCATCAGTGTCGACGACCACGTCGTCGAGCCGTCGCACGTCTGGCAGACGTGGCTTCCCGAGAAGTATCGGGAGAAGGGGCCCCACGTCGAGCGCAAGCGCTGGGGCGACTTCAAGCACATGGCCGGCGCCAAGTACAAGATGCACGAGGACCCCGACGGCCTGTGGGGCGACGCTTGGTACTACGAGGACCGGCTGATCTACGTCCACAAGCGCTTCGTCGCCATCCCCCAGTCGGCGATCACACCCGGCGCCGACGGCGACCTTCCTGATTTCGACCGCACCAAGATGGTCATGGAAGCCGTCACCTACGACGAGATGATCCCCGGCTGCTACGACCGGGACGCTCGCATCAAGGACTTCGAGATGAACTGGATGGACGGCTCACTGCCGTTCCCCACGTTCCCGCGCTTCTGCGGCCAGACCTT
Source organism: Acidimicrobiia bacterium (assembly GCA_019244985.1). GTDB lineage: Bacteria > Actinomycetota > Acidimicrobiia > Acidimicrobiales > AC-14 > CADDZP01. The sequence goes on from JAFASB010000112.1 coordinate 4,851, forward strand.
CTACGAGGGTGAGGACAAGGAGCTCGGTCTGGCATGCGTCCAGGCCTACAACGACTGGATGGTCGAGGAGTGGTGCGGCCCGTCGGGCGGCGTGAACATCCCCCTCTGCCTCATCCCGCTGTGGGACGTCGAGCTGGCGGCCAAGGAGACCCAGCGCAACGCCGACCGCGGCGTGCGCGCGATCTGCTTCAGTGAGCTCCCCCACCACCTCAAGCTGCCGACCATCCACTCCGGCGAGTGGGATCCGCTGTTCCAGGTCTGCAACGACAACGGGGTCACCCTTTGCATGCACATCGGGTCGTCGTCGACCAACCCGGCCGCGTCTCCCGACGCGCCCGGTGGCGTCGGTGGCACGCTCGCCTTCAACAACTCGATGGCGTCGCTGGCCGACTGGCTCTTCTCGGGCAAGCTCATCCAGTTCCCCAAGCTCAAGCTGGCCTATTCGGAAGGCCAGATCGGCTGGATTCCCTACGCCCTCGAGCGGGCCGACACTGTGTGGGAGCAGCACGACAGCTGGCAGCACTCCAAGGAGCGCATCCCCGAGCCGCCGTCGTCCTACTACCACGGCCGCATCTTCGGCTGCTTCACGGCGGACCACCACGGCCTCCACAATCTCGACGCCGTCGGCCGGGACAACATCTGCTTCGAGGTCGACTACCCGCACACGGACACCACGTGGCCGTACTCCAAGGCGTACGTCGAGAAGATCACGGCCCACCTCGACGACCAGATGACGTACAAGGTGCTGCGGGGCAACGCCATCAAGATGCTGGAGCTGGACCGGAAGTAACCCGGCCATGGCCGGCACCTTCAACCCCTTCGACGCCGAGCAGGCCCACAACTCCTGGCCACTCCTCGCCGAGCTGCGGAAGCGCTCGGCGGTGGTCGACATCGGCGACGGGATGGCTTACGTCACCCGCCACGCCGAGTGCCGCCGACTGCTCAGGGATACCGACGGATTCTCGAGCGCCCAGGGCTTCAAGGCGCCCGGCGTGGTGGTTCCGGTCGAGGACCGCACGCTCGGCGAGCTCGACCCGCCCAACCACACCCTCGTCCGCCGCGTGATGGTGACGGCGCTCACGCCCAAGGCGGTGCGCGCCGCCGAGCCCTACATCGAGGCCAAGGCGGCCGCGCTGCTCGAGAAGCTGCCCACGACGGGCCAGGCGGACCTCGTCCCCACATACACGAGCCCCCTCCCCAACGCATCCACCGTGCACCTGCTCGGCTTTCCCGAGGACGACGGTCCCCAGATCATGGCGTGGGCCAAGGGCCTCATCGAGAGCGGCTTCCCCGCGACCCACCGCAACCGCGATGGCGTATTCGGATTCGCCGAGGGCTTCCCCGGGTTCGCCGGGTATATCGACGACCGCATCGCCGAACGCCGGTCGGAGCCACGCGGGGACGTGACGACGAAGCTGCTCGAGCTCGAGGTCGACGGCGAGCGCCTCAGCCCGCCCCAGCTGCGCGCGATGGTCCGCAACCTCATCACCGGCGGCCTGACGACCACCAGTCAGCTGCTCGGCAACCTCCTCTACGCCGTGTTCACGTTGCCCGGTCTCGAGGACCGGTTGCGCAACGATCCCGAGTCGATGTCACGAGCCATCGAAGAGAGCCTCCGGCTGTCGCCGCCGGTGATGTTCATCCCGCGTGGGTGCCGGCGAGAGACCGAGGTCGACGGCACCGCGATCGAGCCCGGCCAACGGGTCGTGATGGGCGCGGCGTGCGCCAATCGCGACGAGACAGTCTTCGAACGGGGCGACGACTTCGACGTCGACCGGCCCAACGGCAGCGACCACCTCACGTTCGGCTACGGACCCCACTTCTGCCCCGGCGCACCGTTCGCCCGGGCCGTGGCCCGCACCGCGGTCGCGACCTTCCTTCGACACTTCCCGCCCGGGACCGTGCGGCTCGCCGACGGGTTTGTCTTCGAAAACGTGCCGGCCTTTTTCGAGACGGGCCCGGCCCGCCTCGACGTGGAGATCGCACGGTAGGCACCCCCCACCCCCGGCTCGTCGCGCAGATGGACGCAGAAGGCGTCGACGTCGTCGTGCTGTGCGGCGAGAACAACGTCGCCTATGCGACCGGGTACGCGGCGCCGTCGCAGGAACCGGCGCGCGCCAGCGCGACCCGCACGGTCGCGCTCGTCACAACGACGGGCGTACGGCTGCTCACGCCCGCGCCGCTCGACTTCGAGGACGGGGCGCGGGAACTGGCGGCCGCGGTCAGCGATTATCCCGGCACGCTCGCGATCGACCAGTACCCGTCGATGCTCGTGCGCTCGACGCTCGCCAACCGGTCACCGGTAGACGCCCGGCCCCTCCTCGCGGCCGCCAAGTTCGTCAAGACACCCGACGAGGTCGCCGCCCTCCGCAAAGCGCAGCGCATCAACGAGCGGGCAATGGACGAGGTCCTGCCGGCAGTGCAACCGGGTGTCCGCGACACCGACCTGAGCGCGCTGTTCTTCCGGCAGATCTTCGAGATGGGCGCGACCGGCAACACCGTCGATCCCATTTGGAACGTGGTGCCGATGTCACTCGCCGACGCACCGTTCACCTTCACCGGTCACCTGCCGTTCCCCCTGCCCGCCGTCGGCCGCGTGCTCGAGAAGGGCGACGTGATCTTCAACGACGCCGGCATCGACTTCAACGGTTGGGCGTCGGACTTCGGCCGCACCTGGTACGTCGGCACTGATCCCGACGCCAACCAACGCTCGCAGTTCGAGCACTACCTCGAGATCGTCGCCGCGTGCCTCGCGGCCATCAAACCCGGCGCCACCGCGTGGGACGTGGCCGTGGCCGCGCGGGACGCCAACGGCGGTGAGCGGCCGTGGTTCCCGCACCTTTACCTCTCCCACGGCATCGGTACCGACAGCGCCGAGCTTCCGTTCTGCGGCACCGACCTCGGCGAGGAGGTCGAGTCGCAGGTCGTGCTCGAGGCGGGGACCGTGCTGGTCCTGGAGCCGGTCGTGTGGGAGGACGGCCGCGGGGGCTACCGAGCCGAGGAGGTCGTCGTCGTGACCGAGGACGGCTGCGAGCCGCTCACCGACTATCCCCACGCGCCGTATGGGTAGGCAACGCGTGGTCGACGAGATGCGGCGTCGGGACGTCGACGTGCTCGTCCTCGGCCGCGAGGGCAACGCCCGCGCCGTCTCAGGTGCCCATCGCCTGTTCCTCGCCGGTGAGCGGGCGTTCGCGCCCGGCTGCGTCGTTGTCGCCGAGACGGCTGCCGTGCACGTGCTGTCGGTGACCGACTTCGGGGTGCCGTCCGACGCCAACCTGTACCCGCCCTCCTGGAACCCGGCGGTGGTGGTGGAACGCGTTGCCGGCCTTCCGGGTGTGGCTTCGGCGCGCCGTGTCGGCGTCGACGGCCTCACGCCGCTGTTCGAGACGCTCCTCGCCGGCGCCCTACCTGAGGCGGAGCTCTTCGACGGCGAGTCCCTGATGCGGACTGCTCGGCGCATCAAATCGCCCGACGAGGTCGACCAGATCCGCGGCGCTGCCGTGGTTGCCGCCTCGACGATCGCCGTGGCCCTGGACGGCGCGGCGCGAGGCCTCGACGACAACGGGGTAAAAGCAGTCGCCATGGAGGCGATGGCGGCCGAGGGCACGACGACGGCCGCCTTCGAGCCCCTGATCGCGCGCAACGGCGACAGCGTGACAGTCGCCATCGGCGTGCTGCGAGACGGCTGGGAGGCCGACGTGACGCGCACGGCGCCGCGGCGCGACCGGCCGGATGAGCTCGACGCCGCCATCGCTCGCTGCCGGGCCGGTGCCGCCGTCGCGGAGATCGGCGCCCGCGTGCACGGCGTCGGCTGCGGCTACGAGGTGCTGACTCCCGACGAGCGGCTCGAGCCGGGGATGGTGCTGTCGGTGAGCGTCGCCGGGGGCGGCGACACAGTCCTCGTCACCGACGGCGATCCCGACGTTCTCACGCTCACGTAGACGCCTTCGTCGTCGTGCATCCGTCCGTCGCCCTGATCTGCTTCCCCGTCATCTTCGTGGGCGAGCTCCCCGACAAGACGATGTTCGCCAGCCTCTTGCTGGCCACGCGCGGAAGTCCCCGCCAGGTGTGGCTCGGCGCGGCGGGCGCCTTTCTCGTGCACGTGGCGATCGCCACGACGATCGGCGTGGCCCTGTTCGCCCTGCTGTCGCATCGGGTCGTCGACGGGATCGTCGCCGTCCTGTTCCTCGCTGGGGCGGTGTACGCGTGGCGCGAGGGATCGAAGGAAGAGGAGGCTCTGGTCGAGCGCGAGGCATCCCGACACGGCGTCGTCCTCACCGCCTTCCTCGTCATCTTCCTTGCCGAGTGGGGCGACCTCACCCAGATCCTGACCGCCAATCTGGCCGCCAAGTACCATGCCCCGCTGGCGGTCGGTGTGGGAGCGGTCCTCGCCTTGTGGTCGGTCGCGGCTATCGCCGTGATCGGCGGTCAGACCCTCCTCCGGTTCGTGAAGGTGGCCACGATCCGGAAGGTCACCGCCGTGGTTCTCGTCGCCCTCGCCGTCTACACGGCGTGGTCCGCATTCCGCTAGTAGCGCACGCCATGGACAGGAACTACGGCCGTCGGCGTCGAAATCTTCACGCAGCCACCTCGGCGGAGTGGC
>JAFASB010000282.1 GCA_019244985.1 Acidimicrobiia bacterium
CCCGGTCGTGGTGCAACCAGGTGACCGTGGTGCCGCTGACCTGCTCGAGGGGCGTGCCGTCGGGCCCATACACGTAGGTGTAGGTACCGTCGCCGCTCAGCTGGGCCAGCGCGCCGGACTCGTCCCAGGTGAAGTTCGTGACCGTGCCACTCACGGTCTTGGACGTGCGCAGCCCGTCGCCGTTGTAGGTGTAGGTGGAGGTCGGCGCAGGCTGCAGGTAGTAGCCCTCGACGTCGACGACGAGGTCGACCGATCCCTGCGCGTTGTAGATCGAGATCGTCCCATCGCCAGCCACCTTGACGATCGCGGCGTTTCCGGTGTCTTGGCTAGGCGGGAAGCTGAGACTGGTTGCGGGCCGAGCCTGATCCGACGGCCACGCCGTGAGATAGCCGCCCGAGCTGGCGTTGGTGGTGGTGATGTTGACGGCGACCGCGCTCACGCCCTGGGCGGGCACGCCGTTTCGACCGGTGACGTGGAGCACGAGGGTCCCTCCGGCAACCAGCTTTTGGCACCCGTCCGGGCAAACCGAGAGAGGCGCCGATCGGGTGTCCATTGAGCGGGACCCCGCGAGCGGCTGGTAGAGGCTCGTGGCCGTCGAGCCGTACCAACCCACGACGTCGACGACCACGTCGGTTGCCGCGAGCCAGCTGTAGATGTCGACGACGCCCGAGCCGCCGGCCGGCAGCGGCACCTCGACGAGCTGGGATTTGTTCCCGGTGGTGGGCACCACGACGCTCGTCACACCGGGCATGGCCTGGCCGTCGGGCCAGACGATGAGGTTCGTCCCCCCGGCCTGGCCCGTGGCCGTGACATTGATGGCGACGGCCTTGGCCGTCGTGGGCACGCCGCCCTGGCCTCCCACCTGGAGCTTCAGGATGGAGTTGGCGGCGATGCGACCGCACGGTCCCGGCACGCAGGTTCCCGTCGGGACGCGGGTGTCGAGGATGCGCGAGCCGGTCAAGGCGTTGAACCCTGAGCCGGGCTGGCCGCTGGAGGTCGCATACCAGCCGCTGACGTCGAGTAGCACTCGGACGCTGCCGCCGTTGTTGTAGATGGAGATGGTGCCGTCGGCGGCGACCTTGACGATCGCCATGTTCGAGGTCCAGGTGTTGAGCGGGTAGTTCACGTTCGACGTCCCGGGCTGGGGGGCGTCAGAGGGCCAAAGCGTCACCAAGCCGGCCGAGGAGGCGTTGAGGACCGAGACGGCGAGGTTCACGGCCCCGACGCCACTGGCGGGGACGCCGCCCTGGCCGGTGACCTGGACCTTGAGGGTGCCCCCGGCGGGGATGTTGGCGCACGTCGTTCCCGGACAGGAGCCGGTTGGCGGCGTTGCTCCTGTGTCGAGGATGCGGGCGCCGGTGAGGGCGTTGTACTGGCCCTGGTTGCCCGACGGGGCCGCCGGCGCCGCCTGGGTGAGGCGGTTGGCCTGGTCATAGCTGTAATTGGTTCCGCCGATGCCGGCGATGCTTTGGGTGGTGCGGTTGCCGCGGGTGTCATAGCCGAACGTCGTCGCGGCGGCCGGCGGCGCGGCGCACGTGCCGGGCGCCGAGGTGGCGGACTGGAAGCAGGCTTGGTTGGCGTTGTCGAAGGCCTGCCGGGGGCCGGTCCCGAGTTGGGTGGCGTCGCCCGCCTGGTCATACGCGTAGGGCGAGCTGTCGGCGCTGGCCAGGCGGTTGGCGTTGTCGTAGAGGTAGCTGTGGTTGAGCGTCCCCGGAGTCGTGTCGTTCTGCGTAGCGAGCATGCCGTTGGCGTCGGGCCCATAGGTGAGGGAGCCGAGCGCTGCGGCGTTGGTGGTTGTGCCGAACTGTGTCGAGGTCAGCTGGTCGGCCGGGTTGTAGTTCCAGGTGTCGCGCTGGGTCGCGCCGCTCAGCGGCGTGTCGGCGGTGTGCAGGTTGCCGTCGGCATCGGGCGAGTAGGTCGTGGTGTGGCTCAGCCAGTCGGCGACGGTGGCCGGACGCCCCGCGGCGTCGTACCCGCGAGTCACGGCCTTGGAACCCGGATAGGTCGTCACCGTCGGGCGGTTGGCCAGATCGTAGGAATAGGTCGTTACAGCCCCGCTCGTGCCGATGCGCGACGTGGTCATCCGGTGCAGCGAGTCCCAGTCCCAGTGCGAGGTCCCTGCGCCATCGGTCATGTCGG